>JANLUG010000289.1:0-6624 GCA_031363335.1 Gammaproteobacteria bacterium | reverse complement strand
CTTCCTTCGCGAATATTCATCAAGGCCACCCGCGTTCGATGCGGCACAGGCCGGATATAAGACTGCATCCACCTTCCTCTACCCGATCGACCTCGTCACTTGCCAACCGGGCGGCGTCCATATAAGCGCCCAGGGACGGCTCGAGCGTGTCCGGCGCATCAAGCCTCCACCTCCACCGGGCTACCACCGACACCCGTCACAGAACCAAGATCAAGCGCTTGCTTGATTCAAGCGCCTGCTTTATCGTCCGCCTCCCTACTGTTACCGATCTACTCAAGTGGACACCGTTACCCATCTTCAACAGACCGACGCGAAGAAACGTCTCGTTCGGGCCGCGCTGCAGGTATTCGCCTCGAAGGGCTATGAAGGCGCGTCGACGCGCGAAATCTGCCGGCTCGCCGACGTCAACGTCGCGGGCATCCACTATTACTTCGGCGACAAAGCCTCGCTGTACCGCGAAGTGTTCCGGATTCCGGAACAACTCGGCCCGTTTCCGGCAGAGCTGACCGACGCGGCGGTGTCGGCGCGCACCGCGCTGATCGCCTTTTACGGCCACATCATGGCGTACATCGCCGCACCCGAACTGCAACAGCTGCGCCTCGTCGTACTCCGCGAAGAGTTGCAACCGAGCGGTGTGCTCGAAGGTCTGCCGGCGGGGCCGCGTCGTATGCACGACGAACTGACACATTTTCTGTGTCGCGCAATCGGCATTCGCGACGCCGATACCGCGTTGCATCACCTGGCATTCAGCGTCGGCGGCATTGCCTTGGTGCTGTTCGTGCACCGCACCGCGGTCAACCAATTCGCGCCGGAACTGCTGGCCGACGATGCGCTGCACGCGACGGTGGAGCGCATGGCGGATCACGGCGTGGCACTGATCGATGCGGAAATCGCGCGCCGACATCGTGCGGCCGAAGCATCGGGCACGACTTCTGCATCGTCGAAATTGCACGGCACGGCCAACCTGCGAACCGCAGGCACGCGCCAGGAGCGCTCATGAAAACCGGTCGCACAGTACGAGCCTGGTTGATCGGCATCGCGGTTGCGGTTGCCGTGGTCATCGGCGCCGCCCAATTGCGGCCGAATGGCGCTGATCAGTCCGCGGCAGCAGCCGCAAAAGCTACGGGCCAAACCGCTACCGCACTGACCGTCAGCGTCGTGCACCCCGAGCGCCTCGAGTGGCCGGAGGTGATTCAAGCCTCCGGCACCATTGCGGCGTGGCAGGAAGCCATCGTCGGTGCGGAAGTGGCCGGGCTGCGCCTGGCCGAACTGATGGTCGACGTCGGCGACGAAGTGACGAAGGGACAGGTGCTCGCGCGTTTCGACGACGCGACGACGCTCGCGATGGTCAGGCAGACGGAAGCCGCGGTCGCCGAAGCCGAAGCGAACGTCGCCGAGGCAGAAGCGAACGCGCAACGCGCCGAAAGGCTCGGTAAAACCGGTGCGCTGAGTCAGCAGGATGCAACGCAGTACCTGACGCGCGGTCGCACGGCAAAAGCACAGCTCGAATCGGCGAAGGCACGGCTGCACAGCCAGAAACTCGCGCTCGATTACACGCGCGTCGTGGCGCCCGACGACGGCGTCATCGCATCACGCAAGGCGATGCTCGGCATGGTCGCCGCACCGGGCACGGAGCTGTTCCGTCTGGTGCGCCAGAACCGCCTCGAATGGCGCGCGGAACTATCCGGCGCGCAACTCGCGCAGGTGCACGTCGGCGATGCAGCGAGCGTGCAACTGGTCGACCGCACCATCGCGCACGGCAAGGTCCGTCAGGTCGCACCGGTGCTGGACGAAAGCACACGCATCGGCGTCGCGTATGTGGAACTCGATCGCAGCGCCGACGCGAATACCGCCGCACGCGCGGGCATGTACGGCACCGGCAGCATCACGCTGGGGCAACGCGTCGCGTTGACGCTGCCTTCGGATGCAATCGTACTGCGCGACGGTCATGAGTACGTGTTCGTACTCGGCGCCGATGGGCGCGTCGCGTTGACCAAGGTCGAGATCGGCCGGCGTTTCGGCAACGGCGTCGAGATCAGCGGCGGCGTGACGGACGCACAACAGGTCGTCGCGGCGGGCGCCGCATTTCTGAACGACGCAGACGCCGTGCACGTCGTGCCCGCGCCGGTAAATCAGTCATGACCGGCGGCGGCAACTTCGCGACCTGGTCGATCCGTCAGCCGATTCCGCCGATCGTTGCGTTCATTCTGCTGACGTTCGCGGGCATCTACGGCTTCAAGCATCTGAACATCACCGACCTGCCGGACATGGACTTTCCGGCGGTGACGGTGACCGCGGTCATGCAAGGCGCGTCCGCGTCGCAGCTCGAAACCGAGGTGACCCGCAAGATCGAAAACGCGGTCGCAACCGTCGGCGACATCGAACACATGACATCGACCGTCACCGAAGGCGTCTCGAACACGGTCATCATGTTCAAACTCGAGAAGAACCTCTTCGAAGCGCTGAACGACGTGCGTGCAGCGGTCTCGAACATCCGTTCCGATCTGCCGAGCGACCTCGAAGAACCGATCGTCGGCAAAGTGAATACGGCGGGCCAGCCGATCCTGACGTTCTCCGTGGCTTCCGACCGGATGGACGAAGAAGCACTGTCGTGGTTCGTGGACGACACCGTGTCGCGCAAGCTGCTGTCGGTGCCCGGCGTCGGCAAAGTGGTTCGCATCGGCGGCGTCGATCGCGAAGTGCGCATCGAACTCGATCCGGCACAGCTCGCCGCCTTGAACCTGAGCGCGGCCGAGGTGTCTCGTCAGCTGCGGCGCATCCAGCAGCAGTTGTCCGGCGGACGCGGCGAAATCGGCGACTCGCGCCAATCCATGCGCACGCTCGCCACCGTCAAACGCGCCGGCGATCTGAACGCACTCGACATCACGTTCCCCGACGGCCGTCACATGCGACTCGACCAGATCGCGACGATCCGCGATACGGTCGCGGACCGCTCGCAGCTGGCACTGCTCGACGGCAAGCCGGTCGTTACCGTGCAGATTCAGCGTTCGCGCGGCACCAGCGCGGTGGCGGTCGCCGATTCGGTGACGACGACGATCGAAGCACTTCAGGCCGCGCATCCGGCCGTGACATTCACGCTGGTCAGCGACTCGGTGAACATGATCCGCAAGGAATACACCGCGTCGATGAACATGCTGTGGGAAGGCGCCATCCTCGCGATCGCGGTGGTGTGGCTGTTCCTGCGCGACTGGCGGGCGACGTTGGTCTCGGCTTCGGCGTTGCCGCTGTCGATCATCCCGACGTTCGCCGCGATGTACTGGCTCGGCTTCTCGATGAACACCGTCACGATGCTGGCATTGTCGCTCGTGATCGGGCTGCTGGTGGACGACGCGATCGTCGAGGTCGAGAACATCGTGAGGCATCTGCGCGGCGGTAAGCCGCCATTGCAGGCGGCGATGGATGCAGCCACGGAAATCGGCCTGGCCGTAATCGCAACGAGCATGACGCTCGTCGCCGTATTCCTGCCGACAGCGATGATGAGCGGCATTCCCGGCCTCATCTTCAAACAGTTCGGTTGGACCGCGGTCGTGGCCGTGCTCGCCTCGCTAACGGTCGCGCGGCTGATCACGCCGATGCTCGCTGCACGCTTCCTGACCCACCACCAGGGCGCGCCGGAAAAAAGCCGCATTCTGGATTGGTACGTCGGTGTCGCCGCGTGGTCGCTGCAACACCGTCGCTTCGTGATGATCGCATCGACCGGTTTTTTCCTGGGTTCGCTCGCGCTCGTCACGTTGCTGCCGACCAGTTTTATGGCTGCGAGCGATCGTTCGCAGACGCGCTTGTCGGTGGAGATCGCACCGGGCAGCACGCTCGATGAAACGCGCCGCACGGTCGATCAGGTGCTCGCGATCACGCGCACGATTCCGGAGATCCGTCAGGTATTCACGTCCATCGGCGCCGGCGGCGGTGGCATGGGAATGAGCCGCGAAGGCAGCGGCAACAGCGGTCCGGCCGATCTGCGCAAGGCTTCGCTGACGATCAATCTGGTGCCGCGTCGCGAACGCGAGCGATCACAAACGATGATCGAGAACGAACTGCGCCAGAAACTGCACGACGTGCCGGGTGCACGTTTCACGATCAGCGCCGGCGGCCCGGGTGAAAAGCTGCAACTCGTGCTGTCCGGCGACGACACCGAAAAGCTGCAACGCGCGGCAAAGGACGTGTCGCACGATCTGCGCGGCATTGCCGGCCTCGGCAACGTCACGTCCACCGCGAGCCTGTTGCGTCCGGAAATTCTGATCACGCCGGATTTCGCACGCGCCGCGGAACTCGGCGTAACCGCCGGCAGCATCGGCGAGACCGTGCACGTCGCGACGGCCGGCGACTACGACCAGGCGCTGCCGAAGCTGAATCTGCCTGACCGGCAGATCGACATTCGCGTGCAGCTGCCGCTCGAAGCACGCCGCGATCTCGCGACGATCGAACAGATGCGCGTGCCCGGACGCGACGGCTTGGTGCCGTTGTCGAGCGTGGCCAAGGTAACCATCGGCAGCGGTCCTGCGCAGATCGATCGCTTCGACCGCAGCCGCAACATCAATATCGAAGCCGAACTGGGCGGCCTGCCGCTCGGCGATGTGCAACGTCAGGTCGACCGACTGCCTTCCATCGTGAATCTGCCGGTCGGCATCAAGAAGATCGACTCCGGCGACGGTGAACGCATGAAGGAACTGTTCGGCAGCTTCGGCCTCGCAATGATCACCGGCATCCTGTGCGTATACATGGTGCTCGTGCTGCTGTTCAAAGACTTCCTGCAGCCGATCACGATTCTAGCGGCGCTGCCGCTGTCGGTCGGCGGCGCCTTCTTCGCGCTCCTGATCTGTCGTCAGTACATGTCGATGCCGGCGTTGATCGGACTCCTGATGCTGATGGGCATCACGACGAAGAATTCGATCCTGCTCGTCGAGTACGCGATCGTTGCCATGCGCGACCGCGGCATGGAACAGACCGAAGCGTTACTCGATGCGTGCCGCAAACGCGCGCGGCCGATCGTAATGACGACGCTCGCAATGATCGCCGGCATGTCTCCCGTGGCGCTCGGCCTCGATTCCGACGGCAGCTTCCGCTCGCCGATGGCGATCGCCGTGATCGGCGGCCTGATTACGTCGACGCTGCTGAGCCTCGTCGTCGTGCCGGTGGTATTTACCTACGTGTACAAAGTTCAGGTCTGGCTGAGGCACTTCACCGCGCGGAAACCTCTTCCGCCGGTGCAGCCTCTACCGACTGGGAACGCGCCGGAACCGCGCCCGAACTGGGCGGACGAGCCTTCACCCATCCGGCGCGTGTCGCGCTAACGACTCACGGTTGTGGCGCGGAGCTTCGACCCCGGTGGAGGTGGAGACTTGACGCGCCGGACACGCTCGAGCCGACTCTCCGCCGCTCGACCCTCATCGAAGTCGTGAGCTCCTACTTCCTATCTCTCGCACTAGCCAGCCAAGAAGCAGCAATTCCGATGGCCAAGATGGAGAAGATCAACCCGAGCAGATAGAAGTTTGCGCGTGCGCCGAACGTCGCCTTGATCCACGACGATGCGAGCATCTTGATGCCGACGATGATGAGCACCACCGCAATCGACGCGTTCAGATAGCGGAACCGGTCGAGTAAGCCGGCGAGCGCGAAATAGAGCGAACGCAACCCGAGAATCGCAAATACGTTGCTCGTGAACACGAGGAACGGATCTGCGGTGATCGCGAAGATCGCCGGAATGGAGTCGATCGCGAACACGAGGTCGCTCAGTTCAACTACTACTAGCGCGAGACCGAGCGGCGTCAGCAGCAGCGCCCCGGTCTTCGCCTTGGCCACGACCGAATCCGCCTTGCAGTACGCGCCGGGCACCGCCGGTTCCAATGCGTCGGCGCTGCCCGCGCGCACAATGAAATGACCGCCGTGGAACTGCGTCGTCACCGGAACCATCCGCCGCACGAGCCGCATGACCGGATTGCGTTCGAGGTCGCCGTGTTCGATCTTGATGAAGAACATCCTGACGCCCGTCAGAATCAAAAAGCCGCCGAATATATACAGAATCCAGTGAAACCGGCTGACCAGCGTCGCGCCGATGGCGATCATCCCGCCGCGCAGAACCATCGCGCCGATGATTCCCCAGAACAACACGCGATGCTGGTACTGCGGGGCGACACCGAAGAATGCGAACACCGTCACCATCACCACGACGTTGTCCGCGCTGAGCGACTGCTCGACGAGGTAGCCCGCCAGGTATTTCGCCAGCGCCATGTCGCCGTCGTTGACCATGCCGTCGACCGAATCGACCGCGATACCCAGCCCGAACCACTGCAGGTCATAAGCAAAGTAGATGAAAACACCGAAGCCAAGTCCCAACGAGATCCATCCGCCGCATCGGATGAGTGCTTCGCGCATAGAGACCGAATGCGGATTTCGCTGAAACACGCCCAGGTCGAGCGAGAGCATCAACAGAATAAAAGCGACGAATCCGACCCACACCAACAACAAACCGGCACCTCGTTCGTACTACACACTACTGCCCGACCGCGGTTAACGCGGGTTATCCCGTCCCCTCTCCCTTGAATCGGAAACTCGAATGCGTCAATCGGGAAGGCCCAACACCCGCTTCGCAATGATATTCAGTTG
>JANLUG010000284.1:0-1587 GCA_031363335.1 Gammaproteobacteria bacterium | reverse complement strand
CTTCCTTCGCGAATATTCATCAAGGCCACCCGCGTTCGATGCGGCACAGGCCGGATATAAGACTGCATCCACCTTCCTCTACCCGATCGACCTCGTCACTTGCCAACCGGGCGGCGTCCATATAAGCGCCCAGGGACGGCTTGAGCGTGTCCGCCGCACCGACCCTCCGCCGCTCGACCCCGTCTGAAGTCGAAACAGCCCTCCTCAAATCGCCCCTTGCCTGCGCAGTTGGGCGATGGCGTCCGCGTCGTAACCCAACTCGCTCAACAGATCTTCCGTCGAGGAGCCCAACGGTTCCGAAGAGGTGCGCACTCGTGTGGGTGTGCGGGAGAACTTGGCGGCGGGACCGACCAGTGGCGCCATTGTGCCGTCGTGCAGGCGGGTGTTCTGCAGCATGTCGCGGTCGGCCACGTGTGGGTCGGCGGCGGCTTCTGCGTAGGTGTTGACGCGGACGGCGGGCAGTCCCCTTGCTTCGAAAGCGTCTACGACATCGGCGACGCGATGCCGGGCGCACCAGTCGGCGAGCAGTTGATCGACGTCGGCACGATGGTCCAGTCGTTCGACTAGCGTTGCATAGCGCGGATCGTCGGCGAGTTCGGGGCGGCCCATCGTTTCGGCGAGTCGCTTCCAGTGCGGGTCAGTGAGGACGCCGGCGAATACCTTGCCGTCGAGACAGACGTACATATTCGTCGGCGCGCACACCGCGAACTCGTTGCCGGTGCGCGGCGTCGGCAGACCAAGTGCGCCGGCTGCAATATTCGAGTCGCTTTGAAACAACAGCGTGTCGATCAGCGCGACATCGACATGCTGACCTTCGCCGGTTCGATCGCGATGCCGCAATGCGGCGAGCGCGCCGAGCGCGGCGTGGATGCCGGACAGGTCGTCACCGAGAAACGTCGCGGCTTTGACGGGACCGCCGTTCGGGTCGCCGTTGATCGATGTGAAGCCGGAGAAATGTTGAGCGATGGGATCGTACCCGACGCGGTGCGACAGGCGGCCGAACTGGCCGAAGCCGCTGATGGAGACGTACACGATGTCGGGTTTCACCGCGCGCACGTGCGCATAACCGACCCCCCAATCCGCCATCGTGCCGGGACGGAAGTTTTCGACCACGATATCGACGCGTCGCGCGAGTTCGAGAAACACGTCGCGCCCAGACGGCGACGACAGGTTCAACGTCATGCTGCGTTTGTTGCGATTGACGGTTTCGTGCGGCAGCGACAGTGACGAGTCCGCTAGTATCGGTCGCAATCTGCGCCCGATCTCGCCCGTTGGGTGCTCCACCTTGATGACGTCGGCGCCGAAGTCGGCGAGCAGACAACCGGCCATCGGTCCCGCCCAGGTGGTGGTTGCTTCGAGAACGGTGACGCCTTGCAGCGGTCCCGTCAGATCGGATCGCGCCTCGCGATAGAAATCGCTCTTGTCCATCAGTCAGCTCCCCCAACGATATTCCCCGAACAGTAACAGCTTCGATTCCCGGCGGAGGTGAAGGCTTGATGCGCGGAGCTTCGACCGCCGGCGGAAGTGGAGGCGTGAAGCGCCGGACACGCACGAGCCGGCCCAGGGCGCACCCAACGGCGCCACCCC
>JANLUG010000658.1:0-2538 GCA_031363335.1 Gammaproteobacteria bacterium | reverse complement strand
CCACGAAGCCGGCGGCAATCATTTCACCGATGCCGCGCGAGCCGCCGGTCACCAACGCGGTCTTGCCCTCGATCGAAAACAGATTCTTCAGCACCAACACTTCCCCTTTTTTCCGGTAACTACACGAACAGACACGTCGCGCGCAGTTCGATGCTGCGGCGGCTAGGCTGACCCGGCGCGACGGCCGGATCTGCGAACGCCGAATGTGGCGTCCAGAACGCCTCACCACGCGCCGCACGTTCGCTGTCGAACGTGCGAAACACCACGACCTCGTCGCGCTGCATCTCGGGGAACACGTACCAGCGATGCGCGGACGGATCGCTCGGCGCGGCGACGGCCAGCGTCTCGAAAAAGAAACCACCGCCGGCGTAGTTGTGCACCGGGAGAGTCCGCAATTCCGCCGCCGTCACCGAACGCGCGTCGCAGAGCGCCAGCGGCCGGTCCATCTTCGGTGGGCCGATATTGCGCCAGAACTGCACGATCGCGATCCGCCGCGCCTTAGCGACCACGTCAGCCGAGATGCCGGCCCGAGCCAGTGCGCGGGTCGCCTCGTCGGTGGCGTCGCGATAGAAGTCGCGCATCCGGTCGCCGTAGCTCGACGCAAAGTCCGAATGCACGAACTCGATAGGGCCGAGGTCGGGATGTTTCGCGGCCTGCTCCGGGTCGCGCTTGATGTGGCCGGAAACCAATGCGTGGTCGCAGCCCGTCAACGATTGGGCGAACGCGCTGATCTCCGGGTAGTGAACCCGTTCGATGGCGGCGTCATCTTCCCAACTCTGGAGCGCCGACGCGCGCTGCATCAACTCGAAGCCGCACGTCTGCCAGCCGGGCAGTTTCGCGCGGCGGCCATCGCGGATCGCCACCGTTGTCGGCTCAACCGCCTCGCCGAGGCCGTTGCGTGCGACGTAGTTGATCCGCGCGCGGCAATAATCTGGACCGATGTCCACATCAGACGTTTCGAGCATCGTGTCCTCCGTCAAAACATGGCGATGGTACTGCTGAATCATCGCTGCGCGCTTCGCATCCGGATACGCGCCAAACGATTTCACGCGTAGACTTCGGCAACAACACGCCGAGGGAGCCTATTCGATGGCCGCCGACTACATGAAGAGTGCGTTCGAGGCGGAACACTGGATCGGCTCTCTGCAGCGCACCACCGATTCCGGCGTGGCGTGGTCGCACAGCGCGGAGCGGCCGGAGGTCGTGTCGCACACGCTGTACAACGGCAGCGCGGGCATCATCCTGTTCTATCTCGAACTGCACGTCGCAACCGGCCAGCAACGTTTTCTCGACGTCGCGCTGGCCGCCGCCGACGATCTGTCGGCCTACGCGAACGCGACGCAGTGGCAATCGTGCGCGATTTACACCGGCTGGCCGGGGCTCGCATTCGCACTCGGCGAAGCAGCGCGTCATAGCGGGCGAGCGCAATACGCCTCGGCAGCGGCCCGGTGTCTCGATCGACTGCGTGCGAGCGGTCACCGGCTCGGCGCCGGCATCGGCTGGATCGAGCCGATGCCGTTTTCAGACATTCACGGCTTCAAAGGCGATCGGGAAATCTACGATGCATCGGTGGGCGCGGCCGGCGCCGGCTTCGTGCTGCTGTACGCGGCACGCAGTAATCTGCATCCACAGGCGCTGCAATGGGCCACGGAAGTCGGCGACCGGCTGCTCGAAGTGGCGCAGCGCACCGAAGGGGGGCTGAATTGGGCGCTGATGTCGGACATGCCGTTTCCGTGGAATCCGGCCAACTTCGCGCACGGCGGTGCCGGAGTGGGCGCCTTCATGGCGATGTTGTACGAAGCGACCGGACACCAACGGTTTCTCGATGCCGCGCTGGGGGCCGCGGCGCATCTGATGCACATCGCACACACAGTGGGCGACGGTCACCTCGTGCATCACCACGACGGCGACGGCGCAGCGCTGTATTACCTTTCGGCGTGTCACGGTCCGCCGGGCACCACCCGGTTGTTCTACCTGCTGCACCGGATCACCGGCGATGCGACTTATGCACGATGGAGCGACGGCGCTTTGCGCGGACTGCTCAGCACCGGCGCGCCGGAGCAGCGCTCCAACGGTTTCTGGAACAACGTCGGCCAGTGCTGCGGCGATGCCGGCGTAGGCGACTACGCGGTGAACTTCTACCGCAACACACACGACGCGCGTTATCTCGACCTGGCGCAACGCGAAGCGGCGGTTCTGATCGAACACAGCGCAACGGTCGGCGACGGGCGCTGCTGGCCGCAGGCGGAGCACCGCGAGCGACCGAAATTCATCCAGGCACAGACCGGCTACATGCAGGGCGCGGCCGGCATCGGCAGTTTCTTCACGCACCTGCACACGACGCTCGCCGGCGCGCCGGTGAAGATCGCGTTTCCGGATACACCGTTCTGAATGCCGGTGCTTACTCGACGTTCGGAAGCTTGACGATACCGCCCGCTGCCTGCGGGTCGTTCGGATCCCTCACTACCGTGACGTACAGATCCTTCTCGTCGGGGCCGAACGCGACGTTCGTGGTGCCTTCGCCGGCGGCGATCTCGA
>JANLUG010000247.1:0-1159 GCA_031363335.1 Gammaproteobacteria bacterium | reverse complement strand
CTGGCCGCCGACGATCGTCAGCGGACCGGTTGCGATGGTGGTTCCCGGTACACCGGTGCGCGTGATGTTGACGGTGACCGCGCCGTTCGGCACGGACACATAGGCTGTCGTCGCGCCGTAAGCGACGTTCTGGAATACCGGAACGCCGCTCGTATCACCAAAGAAGATGTCCACGAACGGCGCGTCGGGAATCATGTTCGCCGCGCGCAATGCGGCTTGCATGGTCTGATTCGGAAAATCTTCGGCCGCTGCCGCCGTCACGTTCGCAACGCGCAGCGTTTCGCCGGTGGGTCCAAAGTTGTCGATCAGCAGATAGATCGAGCGTTTCAGTTTCGCCACGCTGAACGAACCCGAATCGAACAACACGGTCTTGCTGCCGGCGGGTGTCACCCGAACGCGGTAAGTGATTGTGGGATCCTGCTTCACCAGCGGCGTCACGTCGCCGAAGCTCACGGTGGCGGTCGGCGTTGCAGTGGCGATGTCGGTCGCGGTGTTGGTGACGTATACGTCGGCGGCGCCCGTCGATGTCGAGCCGTGCACGATCTGAAAGTCCGGCGGCGGAAACAGCGCGGGCTTGTTCGGATCCACGTTGAAGCCGATCTCGATGTTGTTGATCCGAACGAGCTGCGGGGTCGCAACCGGCCCGATCATGATGAACGAGAACTCGTCCTGATCGGTCAGATTGACCGGATCGTTGTCGACCAGCGTGGTCGACACATCGCTCGGCGGCGTCAGCAGGATGTTCATCACATATTGACCGACCAGCGACTGCGTCAGCGGGGTCGAGGTGCCGAACTGGCCCGCCGAGAACACCGTGTTGCTGAGGAACGACGTCATGCGTCCGGCATCGGGCATCGCATGGACGACCCGGATCGTGCCCTGTCGCGGCAGCGCAACCGGTGCGTTGCCGTCGTCTGCGCCGCTCGCGCCGCAGCCCGACAACAGGCCCAGCAGCGTGCTTAAGAGCGTGCCCATCAGCACCATCGCGAGAACCCTGTTCCTCATCACTCGCTCCACGGCTCGATTAGTTGGTGCTGAAAATGACTTGGTACGGCGCGCCGCCGCCGGCCGCATCGGCCACATAGATCGTGTAGATGCCGCCATTCGCAACGATCAGCGAAGCGGGACCTGCGATCGGCGTCGTGGATGCGGTTGCGGT
>JANLUG010000641.1:0-1037 GCA_031363335.1 Gammaproteobacteria bacterium | reverse complement strand
GCTCGCCTCGCGCCGTCCGGGCGCGAGACGGTCCGGCGCACCGAACATCCGCCACTCACCCCAGTCACCCGCGACTCCGTTTGGGACTGACATCGATACTTCATTCGCGGCTGTTATGCCCTCAAGACATTGAGGGTATCGGTTCACGCGCTACAGGCAAGACCCCCAACATCAGGTGGATACGCCGACGTCAGGTGGAAATGGATGCTGGGTGCGCCGGACCGTCTTGCGCCAGGGATGGCGCAAGCGAGCGCCTGGGATGGCTGCTTGCGTGTCCGGCGCACCCAGCATCCATTTCCGCCGCGCTACGAAGCGTAGTCACCGCGTCGCGCGGCAGATGTGGAAGCGGCCCGCATCGAGACGGTGGTAGTACAGCACATCGCCGTCGCGGTTGAGCGCCGGCGCCTCGACGAATCCGTCAGCGGCTGCGACGCGCTCGGGTTGGCCGAACCGTTGACCCGCACCGGGCCGGGTTACTCGGTAGATAGCGATCGTGCGCGCATGCGGGTCGAGCCGCGTGAAGAACAGTTCGCGCCGATCCGCCGAAATCGCCGGAGCATATTCGAGCGCCGGCGTGTTGACCGACCCCAGCAGTACGTCGCTGAAGGTATCGCGGACGAAGCGGTCGCCCACACGATGCGCGAGCATGATGTCGGCAGAATCGGGCGCTTCTCCGCCGCTGAATCGACCTTCCGTGTAGAACAACGAATCGCCGTCGCGGCTGATTTCGGCGTCGAAGTCTACGAAGCCGCGTTGCTCGCGCGCGATGCCGCGCACCAGTTCGACATCGGTCACCGAACCGGCCGACCAATGGCCAGTGTAGAACGAGGCGAGCGTTTCGTCGTACAAACGCAGCGACACGAAGTAGATGTTGCCGTCTTCGTCGACGCTCGGCACGCCGTCGAGCGCAGTGGAATTCGCACCGTCGACCGGCCCGACATATTGGAACCGGCCGTCGTCGATGCGGCGCGCCCAGTGCAGATCGGTCAACTCCGGCGGAGAGTTGCGGTTGTTGAACAGCAGATCGCCGGTCTTCG
>JANLUG010000062.1:0-2328 GCA_031363335.1 Gammaproteobacteria bacterium | reverse complement strand
CGCGCACGCTGTCGAGCAACTCGCGATTCTGGCTGACGAACACGGTGCGCATGATCGGCACGATGCTCGGTATGTCTGCGCCCGCCTGCGTACACGCTTCGCGGTGACGCGCGTAGTTGCGCACCAGCACCTCGAAAGATTCCATCGGCGATGCGAGATACGGCAAGCCGAGCGTGCCGGCCTGGCGCAACGCCTTCGGGCCGAACGCGGCGACCCAGATCGGCGGATGCGGTGTCTGCACCGGTCGCGGCCACACCGACACATTCGGATCCGCACCGATCGCATCGCCGCTCCACGCGCGCCGCATCGTTGCGAGGCAATCGGCAAAGATCTCGCGCTTCTCGGCGCGCACGACATTGAATGCCTCGAACAGCGCCGGTTGATAGCCGCGCCCGACGCCGAGAATCACTCGGCCGTTCGATAGTTGATCGAGCACCGCGACCTGCTCCGCGGCCTGCAACGGATGCCGCAGCGGCAACAGATACGACGTGGTACCCAGACGGATCGTTCGCGTGGCCGCAGCGACCGCGGACAACAACATCATCGGCTCGGGTATCGCGCCTTCCCCGAAGTGATTTTCGGGCAACCAGAAGGATTCGTACCCCCATTGCTCAGCGAGTACCGCCTGGCGCGACAACTCGTCGGCGCGCCGCCCGATCGGCGCGAGCCACGGCGTCAGTCCGAGATGCAGAGAAGCAGTCATGGTCGAAGACGTTACCACAGGCTCCCCTTGCAATTGCCTGCGCCCGCGCCAATCTACCGGCAGCGCACGACGCAGAGATCACATGACATCACCCGCCCTCTTTCTGTCTCCGGCCGATCGGTTGAATCGGGAATGTTTCTGCATCGGCACCGACGTTGCCGCGTTGCGCGACTGGCTCGACGCCGACTTGCGCCGCGGGCTGACACGATCGCTGAACGACTCACACCCGCATCTGTTTTCGTCGTTACCCGTCTTCGTATCGCGCGCGCACGTGCTGGAAATGCAGGAGGTGATCCGCGCGGTGCACGCCGTCACGCAGGCCGACGCATTCCGCCGCGAAGTGCTCGCGTACGCGCCGCGCATCGCTATACGTCAGCCCGCAGCCCATGGCGTGTTGCAGGGCTACGATTTTCACCTCGGCGCCGACGGCCCGCAGTTGATCGAAGTCAACACGAATGCGGGCGGCGCGATGTTGAATGCGGAGATGGGCCGCGCGCAGCAGGCGTGTTGCCGCGAAGTTGCGGATCTCATCAGCGGACCCAGCGACTACTCGACGATCGACGATCGGCTGTTCGCAACGTTCATGGCCGACTGGCGTCGCGCACGCGGCGACGCACCGCTGCGCCACATCGCCATCGTCGATACCACACCGACCGAACAGTATCTGTACCCCGAATTCCTGCTGTTCCAGCGCTTGTTCGAAGCGCGCGGCATCCGCACGACCATCGCCGATCCGGCGGAACTCGAACTCGTCGGCGCGACGTTGCAGCACGCGTCAGGTCCAATCGACCTCGTCTACAACCGGCTGACCGATTTCTATTTCGAACGCCCGGAACACGCCGTTCTGGCACGCGCATACGAAGCCGATGCGGCCGTCGTGACACCGCATCCGAACAGCCACGCTTTGTATGCGAACAAGCGCAATCTCGCGCTGCTGACCGACGCGGCCGCGTTGCATCGTTGGGGCATCGAGCCGTCGATTCAGGAACGGTTGCTTCGGAACATTCCGCGCACGACGCTCGTGAATGAAGCGGATGCCGAGCCGTTGTGGCGCGATCGCAAGCGCTTGTTCTTCAAGCCGACCTGCGGCTTCGGCAGTGGCGGCGCGTATCGCGGCGATAAGCTGACGCGTCGCGTGTTTGCAGAAATACTCGCGGGCGACTACGTCGCGCAGGCACTCGTGCCGCCGAGCGAAAGACTCGCAGGGGACGAACACGCCACGCCAGTGCTCAAGGTAGACCTGCGCAACTACGTTTATGACGGCGAAGTGCTGCTGATCGCAGCGCGGCTGTATCAAGGGCAGACGACGAACTTCCGTACGCCGGGCGGCGGCTTCGCGCCGGTGTTCTATCCAACCGAATCAGGATCGTGCGGAGGAGGAGCCCCTTGCGCTGATGGCAGGTTGGATTCGGCTGACCTGCTTGACCGTCGCCCTAGGTGATCGATTCGCTGTTGGTCTCGTTACGCCTCAAGATCCACAATACCTATCTTCATCGCCTTAGCGGCGATAACCATGCGCCGGTCATAGCTGGCGAGATCGATCTTCTGGCCGCTCCCGCGCAGGTAATCGACGGAACCCTCGATGGCCGCGTTGGTCAGCACCTTGGTGGTCTCCTGGAAGGAGG
>JANLUG010000631.1:0-2447 GCA_031363335.1 Gammaproteobacteria bacterium | reverse complement strand
ACGAGATCGCGGCGGTAGTCGGCTTTGCCGATGAGTTCGGTGCTGGCCGACGGGTTCAGGATCAGGTCGGCGCCGGCGAGCGCGTGCCGGTTGCCGATCGGATCGGGCGCCCAGAGGTCTTCGCAGATTTCGATCGCGAAGCGCACTTCGCCGACCTCGAACAGTTGATCGGTTGCGAGCGGGAACGAACCGAAGGTGTCGTCGTCGATCGAAACGCTGATATCGGCGCCGGACACGAACCAGCGCTTGTCGTAGAACTCGCCGTAGTTAGGCTGCGCGGATTTTGGTACGGCGCCCAGCAGGCGGCCGCGCGCGGCAACGAAGGCGCAGTTGATCAAGCGGCCGTCTGCCAACAGCCACGGCGCGCCGACGACGAGCACGGACTGGGTTCCCGATGTGGCGCGAACGAGCGACGCCAGCGCGGCGCGCGCTGCATCGAGCAACGGCTGTGTGAAGAACAGGTCTTCGCAGCTGTAACCGGTGATCGCCAGCTCCGGAAACAACACGATGCTCGCCCCTTCGGCGGCCAGTTGGTGGAACTCCGCGGCGATGCGAATCGCGTTTTCGGCAGGGTCGGCTAGGGCGACGGCGGGTGCCGCGGCGGCGGCCCGCAGGTAGCCGAGTTCGGTCATGTCGTTCATCGTGGAAGTGTAGCGCGAATGACTACCCGACGATCCGTGCGCGCGGTCTACGAACCGCCGCCCTACTGCGCGGCGGTGTGCGGTTGCGGCAGGATCGAAAGCGTGGACAATGGTAATTCGCCTGATTTATCCGAATCGGGTTTTAAACAGACAGTTCGAACGAGAAAAAGCCCGGGGGGACGCATGAATTTCGAGTTTTCGGAAGAACAGAACCTGTTGCGCGAGCAGGCGCACGGATTCCTGAAGGACAACTGTCCGCCTGCGGCGGTTCGGAAGATCCTCGAGGGCAAGGCGTCATACGACGAAAGCCTCTGGCGCAAGATCGGCGAAATGGGTTGGACCGCGACGACCATCCCGGAGCAATACGGCGGGCTCGGACTCGGCTATCTCGAATTGTGCGTGATCGCCGAGGAACTCGGCCGCGCCGTGGCGCCGGTGCCGTTCTCGTCGTCCGTCTATCTCGCGACCGAAGCGTTGCTGATGGCCGGCAACGAAGAACAGAAGGAACGCTGGTTGCCGCGCCTCGCCACCGGTGAAGCGATCGGCACGTTTGCGTTGTCCGAGGGGCCGGGCCGGCCGAGTGCGAAGAGCCAGAAGACGGCACTGTCGAAGGGTCGGCTGCGCGGCACCAAAGTCGGCGTTCCCGACGGCGACATCGCGCATTTTGCGATCGTCGTCGCGAAGAGCCGCGTCGGCGACAAGGCGAGTTGGTACCTCGTCGATCTCACGCAGCGCAACGTCAAGCGCGAGGTGGTGTCGACGCTCGACCCGACGCGCTCGCATGCATCGATCACGTTCCGCAGCGCCGACGCCGAGTTGCTCGGCGCTGACGGCGAAGGTTGGGCGCTGACGCAGAAGCTGCTCGACCGCGCCGCGATTCTGTTCGCGTGGGAGCAGGTCGGTGGCGCCGATGCGGCGCTGAATCAGGCA
This sequence comes from Gammaproteobacteria bacterium, assembly GCA_031363335.1. GTDB lineage: Bacteria > Pseudomonadota > Gammaproteobacteria > Pseudomonadales > Azotimanducaceae > DATJGR01. The sequence continues at coordinate 876 of JANLUG010000631.1, read as the reverse complement.
AAAGACTACGCACTTGGCCGCTACGCATTCGGCCGTTCGATCGCGTCGTATCAGGCGATCAAACACAAGCTCGCGACTGCCTATATCAAGAACACATTGGCGCGTTCGAACTGTTACTACGGCGCATGGGCGCTGAACAGCAACGCGGCAGAACTCGCATTGGCCGCCGCATCGGCGCGCGTGTCGGCGATTCAGGCCTACTACTTCGCGTCGAAAGAGAACATCCAGACGCACGGCGGCATGGGTTTTACCTGGGAATTCGACTGCCAGTTCCACTATCGCCGCGCCAAGCTGCTGTCGGTGAACATCGGCAGCGAAGGCGCCTGGCAAGACCGGCTGATCACCGCCGTAGAACACAGCAACGTCGCTTAACGAATACACGGGAGAACATCGATGGATTTCAACGACACCCCGGCCGAAGCACGTTTCCGCGACGAAGCGCGAACCTGGCTGAAAGCCAACATACCGACCGCGGCAGAACTCGAAGGTCTCGACTACATCGCGAAATCGAAGCTGTGGCAGAAGCGCAAGTACGACGCGGGCTGGGCCTGCTTGCGCTGGCCCAAGGAATACGGCGGCCGCGGCGCCGACCCGATCGAAGCGGTGATCTGGGGCCAGGAAGAGAGCAAGTTCGATACGCCGCAGAGCATCTTTACGATCGGCCAGGGCATGGCCGCGCCGACCCTGATGGCGTACGCGAACGACGAGCACAAAAAACGCTACTTGCCGAAACTCGCGAGCGGCGAAGAAATCTGGTGTCAGCTGTTCTGTGAACCGGCCGGCGGATCCGACCTCGCGGCATTGCGCACGCGTTCGGAGAAACGCGGTGATGAGTGGGTGATCAACGGCCAGAAAATCTGGACATCCGGCGCGCAC
>JANLUG010000022.1:0-2634 GCA_031363335.1 Gammaproteobacteria bacterium | reverse complement strand
CGCCGCGGCATGTGGTTCTCGCACATCGGCTGGATGTTGCGCAGCTACGAAAGCGGCGTGCCCGATTTCAAATACGTCAAGGACCTTGAGCGCGACCCGATCGTGATGTTCCAGCACAACCACTACGTACCGCTCGTGCTGGCGATGAACATCGCACTGCCGCTGCTGGTAGGGCTGCTGTCCGGCGACGTATGGGGCACGTTGATGCTGGCAGGCGTGCTGCGCCTCGTGGTCAATCACCACGTCACCTTCTTCATCAACTCGCTGGCGCACGGTTGGGGCAATCAGCCGTATACCGACAAAAATACGTCGCGCGACAATCCGATTCTCGCCTTCTTCACCTATGGCGAGGGCTACCACAACTTCCATCACCTGTTCGCGAACGACTACCGCAACGGCATCCGCTGGTGGCATTGGGATCCGACGAAGTGGCTGATCCGCGCGATGTCGATGCTCGGCCTCGCTACGAAGCTGCGCATCACGCCGTCGGTGGCGATCGAACAGGCGCGCCTCGACATGCAGTTCAATCGCGCGCAAGCGAGCGTCGCAAAGCACGCCGAACGCGGCGACGGTTACGCCGCGGAATTACGAGACTTCGTCACACGCGAGTACGACGCGTTCACGGCAACGCTTGCGGAGTGGTCCGCGACGCGCGACGCTTGGATCGCCACAACGCGCGAACAGGTGGCCGAACAATTCGATCGTATAGACTTCACCGCTTACGCCCACGAGATCGAGCAGCGCCTGCGTGCGCAACGTCGGCGCGTCGAGCGGATGATCCTAATGGCGCAAACGCAGAGCGCCTGACCACCCGCCCCGGCACGCGCGTTACTTCTTGGCGCGTGCCGCTTTGAAGTCCGGCTCCCGCTTTTCCAGGAATGCGCTGATCGCTTCCTTGTGCTCCGGCGACGTATAGCACTGCGTTAGCGCCGCGATCTCGCGCTGTTGCACCAACCGCGTATCCCCTTCCGAGGCGTTCTGCGTCAGCAACTGCTTCACCATCCGCAGCGCCCCTTGGGGGTTTTCGCCCATCGCGCGCGCCGCAGCTTTCGCGGCAGTCATTAGATCGGCCGGCTCCACCACCTTGTCGACCAGGCCGATCTCGCGCGCTTCGTCGGCGGTGATCGTCTTACCGGTCAACATCAGCTCACTCGCGGCGCCGAAGCCGCAACGTAGCGCGAGGAAGTGCGAACTCGCGAGCTCGGGAACCAGACCCATCTTGATGAAGCGGACGCTGAGCTTCGCGCCGCGCGAGGCGATCAGCATATCCATCGGCAACACCTGCGTGAGTCCCACGCCGATCGCGGCGCCATTGATGGCGGCGACCAGCGGCTTCGAGGCGCGCACGAACTCCACCCAATCGCCGGTACGCGCGCCCTGCCGCGCCGCAGGACGACTCTCCGCTTGCGCCTTGAACACCGCCTCGATGTCCGCACCCGCGCAAAAGCCTCGGCCGGCGCCGGTGACGACGATACCGATGATGTCGTCGTCGTCGTTCGCCTCGGTAATCGCCGCGGTCATGTCGGCGCTCATCTGATACGTCCAGGCGTTCAGCTTCTCCGGACGGTTCAACGTGATCGTCAGAATGCCGTCTTCTTCGTTGGTCAGGATCGTTTCGTAGCTCATCGTGCCCTCGTCGTTTCTCGTTACGTTGCAATGATCAGATCTGGCGGCCGGCGGCCTTCCAGTATTCATCGCGCAGTTTGCGCTTGAACAATTTGCCCGAGTCTTCGCGCGGTAATTCGTCGCGGAACTCGATCACTTTCGGCAGCTTGTACTTGGCGATTCTCCCGCGCAGGAACTCGCGCACCTGCGCTTCATCCAGCGATGCGCCTTGCGTCAGCTGAATCACCGCCGCCAGCGCTTCGCCGAACTCCTCATCCGGAATTCCGAACACCGCACAGTCGAAAACACCGGGCAGTTCGTACAACTCCGTCTCGATCTCTTTCGGATAGATGTTCACGCCGCCGGAAATCACCATGTCGTTCTTGCGGTCCGACAGATATAGAAAGCCGTCATCGTCGAGATAGCCGATGTCGCCCGCGGTCCACAGCCCTTGATATTCCATGGCGGCGCGTTTCGCCGGATCGTTCTGGTACACGAAGTCCGGGTACAGCTTGAAGCGCGCGAAGATTTCGCCGGGCGTGCCGTTCGGCACTTCGTTGCGCTGTGCATCGAACACTTTGAGATCAACGTGCGGAAGCGCCTTCCCAACGGTTCCAGGATGGCTCAACCAATCGGCCGAATCGCAATAGACGACTGCGCCGAGTTCAGTCGAGCCGTAGTGCTCCAGCAGCACGGGGCCGAACCAATCGATCATGCGGCGTTTCACTTCGGGCGCGGTCGGGGCGGCGCCATGCACGACTACCTTCAGTGAACCGACGTCGTACTTCCGGCGTACGTCATCGGGCAGTCGCAGCAAGCGAACGAACATCGTCGCCACCGCATACGCGTGCGTGATCCGGTAACGATCGATCAATTCGAGATAGCGATGCGCATCGAAGCGCGGTTCGACGATCAGCGTCGAATTCGTGTCGATCGCGCGGCGGAAGAATCCATTGGGTGTCGCGTGATACATCGGCGCGGTCAGCAGCGCGACAAGCTCGTGCGAAGAGTCAGGCTGCGAAAAATCCA
>JANLUG010000628.1:0-1406 GCA_031363335.1 Gammaproteobacteria bacterium | reverse complement strand
GAAGCTTGCCAACTGCGTTCATCACGCACCTGACACCTAAGCAAACTCCGCCCCCTCCGTGACTCTCCCCCTACCCTCAGTGACTCTCCCCCTAAATGAACAGTGAGTCAAGATCGCTACTTGCGCTCACCATCGTTGCGGTGGAGTGAGGCAGACGATGGTTTGCCACGTGCTATGATGACCGCGAATTAGATGAGCCTCGGATTTCGTGACTGCGCGTGTGATTCATCGATCCGATCTTCAACTAAGCTTGTCGAGTGGTAGTGGATCGGGTGATCAGGACCAAGAACGGGACTCAGGTCTCGCGACCGCGGCCACCAAACCCAAGCTCAGGCGTCCGCCGATGTACAAGGTCATCATCCTCAATGATGACTACACGCCGATGGAATTCGTGGTACATGTATTGGAACGGTTTTTCGGTATGAATCGTGAGAAAGCCACACAAATAATGCTGACCATTCATACAAGCGGTAGCGCGGTGGTGGGTATATTTCCGAAGGATATTGCTGAGACCAAATCGGAACAGGTCAATCAATACGCCCAAGAGAACCATCATCCGCTGATGTCCAAGATTGAGATGACGGACTAGGTAACCCTATGCTGAGCAAAGATCTGGAAGTCACGTTGAACCTTGCTTTCAAAGAAGCACGGTCCAAGCGCCATGAGTGGATGACTGTCGAACACCTTCTACTGGCATTGCTCGATAACACCGTGGCAGTCGACGTATTGAAGGCAGTGGGCGCAGACATCGATCGACTGCGCAAGGAACTGCACGAGTTCATCGAGTCGACCACGCCGTTAATTCCGGCGGGTGATTCGGAGCGCGAGACGCAACCGACGTTGGGATTCCAACGTGTGCTGCAACGTGCGGTATTTCACGTCCAGTCTTCCGGCCGCAAGGAAGTTACGGGTGCAAACGTTCTCGTCGCGATCTTCAGCGAACAGGAGAGTCAGGCGGTCTACTTCCTGAAGCAGCAAAACGTCGCGCGCATCGACATCGTCAATTACATCGCGCACGGAATATCGAAGGTCGTTGGTGATGAGGGATCCGGCAGCGAATCTTCGGAGCAGGATGAAGACGCGGCGGCGAGCGGCGAAGCCGGTCAGCCGAGTGCTCTAGAGTCATTCGCAACCAATTTGAACGAGCAGGCACGAAAGGGGCGCATCGATCCGTTGGTAGGACGGGAAGCGGAACTCGAGCGCGTCATCCAGATTCTGTGCCGACGCCGCAAGAACAATCCGTTGCTTGTTGGTGAGTCCGGCGTGGGCAAAACCGCGATCGCGGAAGGACTTGCGAAACGCATCGTCGACAAGCAAGTACCCGATGTCGTAGCAGACGGCACCGTCTATGCACTCGATCTCGGGGCGTTGCTCGCGGGCACGAAGTACCGGGGCGACTTCGAGAA
>JANLUG010001077.1:0-1342 GCA_031363335.1 Gammaproteobacteria bacterium | reverse complement strand
ATCGGCTGCTCGCGCCGCACGCGCGGCTGTACACGGAAATGATCAGCACCGGCGCGTTGCTGCACGGCCCGCGCGAGCGCTTGTTGACGTATTCCCCGGAGCAGCATCCGGTGGCTTTGCAACTGGGCGGCGCCGATCCCGGCAACCTTGCGGCGTGCGCGACGTTCGGTGCCGACGAGGGCTTCGACGAGATCAACCTGAACGTGGGTTGTCCGTCGGATCGCGTCCAACAGGCGCGCATTGGCGCGTGTCTGATGCTGGAACCGACTCTGGTGGCTGAGTGCGTCGCGGCGATGCGCTCGGCGGTCGACATTCCAGTGACGGTGAAATGCCGCACCGGTGTCGACGGCAACGACGACTACGACTTTCTTGCCCGCTTCGTCGACATCGTCGCGAGTGCAGGTTGCGACACCTTCATCGTGCACGCGCGCAAAGCGATTCTTACCGGCCTCAGCCCCGCGCAGAACCGGACCATCCCTCCGCTGGACTGGACGCGCGTCAGTCGACTCAAGACGGACTTCCCGCGCTTGACGATGGTCGTGAACGGCGGCCTCGATACCGTCGACGACGTCCAACTGCAACTCCAAGGCGTGGACGGTGTGATGCTCGGACGCGCGGCGTATCACAATCCCTGGATACTGACTGAGGTGGAGAGCGCGCTGTTCGACACACCGGCACCCGATCGTCGTGCCGTTGCACTCGAAACGTTGCTACCGTACGTTCAGTCGGAACTCGAAGCCGGCGCCCGCTTGCACGACATCGCGCGACATCTGCACGGACTGTTCAACGGATGTCCCGGCGCGCGGCGGTACCGTCGTCATCTGGCCGAAAATTCACACGGTCCCGACGCCGGCATCGAAGTGCTGACCGACGCCGCAGCGTTCGTGAACGAATCCCCCATCGAGGAGAGATCCAACCTATGTTCGATCGCCTGAAATCGCTGCTGCAGCAGTTTCCTTCAGCTGCCAACGATGTCGATGCGTCACACGCCGCGCCGATGGCCGCGGCAATGTTGTTGCTCGAAGTCGCGTGGGCGGATCAGAACATCACCGATGCGGAGCTGGAAGCGACACGCGATGCGGTGCAGGCCATGTTCAAACTCACGAACGAGCAAGTGCAGGCGCTCGTTGACCGTGCGAAGTCGGAGCACGACACCGCAATTTCGATGTATCCGTTCACGCGCGCCGTGAACGATTCGTTATCGATGGACGAAAAACGCCAGCTGATACTGCTGTTGTGGCGTCTCGCAAGCGCAGATTCGGCGGTGGACGTTCACGAGGAATATACGATCCGCCGCATCGCAGATCTGTTGTACGTCTCGCACGACGACTTCATCGCCCGC
>JANLUG010001046.1:0-1046 GCA_031363335.1 Gammaproteobacteria bacterium | reverse complement strand
CGCATCGCGCCAGACCACGTATCCGTCATCGCGCCACAGACATGGGAACAATTCTGCCGCGGCGGCACGCCGCTGCTGCCGGGCGATCGCAAGATCGATCTGTTATTGCTGACGATGCGCGATGGCGTCTGCGAGGAAATCGATCCGATTACGCTCTCGCTCGACGAAAACGGTTATCTGATGCGATTCGACCTGCAGTTGCAGCCGTTGCCAAAGCATCCGGCACTACTGGATGCGCGCAGCGCGTTCGTCGGTCGCTACCTGAAGCACGCACACCAGTGGAAACCGAGTGAGCACCTGATCGATCAGGCGCTCACGTTAGCCCGCGGCGGCAGCCTCGGGTTCTGAAGAGGTCCCCGCTCGCCTGCCGATCTCCATCAGACACAGTTCGTCGCGGCGCAGACCCAGCTTGACGCTCAGTCGATCCACCGACGCACCTTCATCCAATTGGTTGCGCGCGTTGTGTACCAGCGAACGTCGCGAGGACTCCGATCGCACGAGACCGCTCTGCGGTTCGGCAATCGTCTGCTCCAGCGCGGCCGATAAGCGCGACGACGCGTCCGTAAACGTATAGGTCAGATCCTGCAGTTGCTCGAGTCGTTTCTCGAGCCGCCGCAGGCGCATGAATCCGAGGATCGGCATCAGCACGAGCGCCCACGCCAGCAGCAGCGCTGCCGTCACAACGAGATCAAGCCCGTTCATCGATCTGATGCTCCTTCGGCGGAGGTGGCGCGTCGCGCCGGCGTTTCTGTTGCTTCTTCTCATCGCGCTCACGCCGGCTTCGATTCGGCGGCAATATCGCGCGGTAATCCGAAACTCTCTCGATGGCCATGGTCAGGTCCTATGGCGTCTCCAACAGAACCATAGTTCAGATCCGGCAATGCGCCAGTTTTCCGGCAGATCGGTGCGTCAACGTCGTCGGGCGGTTGGCGGTGCGACTTCGAATGGGATCGAGCGCGACTTCGAAAGGGGTCGAGCGGCGCGACTTCGAGAGGGGTCGAGCGGCGGCGGGTCGGTGCGGCGGACACGCTCAAGCCATCCCTGGG
>JANLUG010001014.1:0-1984 GCA_031363335.1 Gammaproteobacteria bacterium | reverse complement strand
TTTTTCGGCGGCACCTATTTCCCGAAGACACCGCGCTATCAGTTGCCGGGATTCGTCGATCTGATGCTGCGCGTGTCGCAGGTGTTCCGCGATCAGCGCGACGAACTCGCCGCGCAAGGCACGAAGCTCGCGAACGTATTCGGCAGCCTGAATCCCGCAGCGGCACCGGGGCAGTTGAAGGACGACGTATTGCTCGATGCGGCGCGCGATCAACTCGCGAGCCAATACGACGCACGTGAAGGTGGTTTCGGCACCGCGCCGAAGTTCCCGATGCCGACGACCATCGAACGATTGCTGCGCCACTGGGCTTTCACCGGACGCAACGCGCCCAAAGATCGCGACACGCTCGAGATGGCGATGATCACGCTGACGCACATCGCGCGCGGCGGCATCTTCGATCACGTCGGCGGCGGCTTCTGCCGCTACTCCACCGACGCGCGCTGGATGATCCCGCACTTCGAAAAAATGCTGTACGACAACGGCGCGCTGCTCAGCGTCTATGCCGACGCGCTCGCAATCGGCCCCGATCCGCTGTTCGATCAGGTCACGCGCCAGACCGCCGATTGGCTGATGCGCGAAATGCAGCATCCCGACGGCGGCTACTACAGCGCGATCGATGCGGACTCAGAAGGCGAAGAGGGCAAGTTCTACGTCTGGCGTCGCGACGAGATCAAACGCCTGCTGACAGCCGACGAGTATCTCGTCGTCGAAACGCTCTACGGCCTCGACAAACCCGCGAACTTCGAAGGCAAGTGGAACCTGCATCGGGCCGACGCATGGCACGCGGTGGTCGACCGTCTCTCGATTGCTCGCGGCGAAGCGGACGCATTGCTCGCGAGCGCCCGCGCAAAACTGTTCATCGCACGCAGCAAACGGATTGCGCCGGGCAAGGATGACAAGGTGCTCACCGCGTGGAACGGCATCGCGATCCGCGGCATGGCGAAAGCCGGGCTCGTGCTCGGTGAGCCGAAGTGGATCGAATCCGCCACGCACGCGGCGGATTTCATCGCGAAACGCCTGGTGATCGACCATCAGCTCTATGCAACGTGGCGCGACGGGCGCGCGCGTCATCCAGCGTACCTCGACGACTACGCGAACCTGCTCGATGGACTGCTCGCGCTGCTGCAAGTACGTTGGCGCGACGCCGATGCACGGCTCGCGAAATCGCTGGCCGACACCGCTGTGGCGCGCTTCTACGACAACGACGGCGGCGGCTTCTTCTTCACCGCGAACGATCACGAACAGCTCATTCATCGGCCGAAACCGTCCGTAGATGACGCGATGCCGCCCGGCAACGGCGTGCTCGCGCGCGCGTTGAATCTGCTCGGCCATCTATTGGGCGAGACGCGTTACCTCGACGCAGCGAGCGGCACGCTGAAATGGGCGCGCGCGGCAATGGAGCAGTATCCGGCCGGACACAGCACGTTGCTGTCGGCGCTCGAGGACGAACTGAATCCGCCGGAGTTGATCATCGTGCGCGGTCCGCGGGCGGAACTCGAAAGCTGGCTGCGGCCGCTACGTTCCGGCTATCGACCGTGGCGGCATGCCTTCGGCATTCCGTATGAAGAGGTCGGCGTGATGCCGGCGTATCTGCCGCGGCTCGTGTCGGCGGAGAAGCAGCGTCAGTGCACCGCGTATGTCTGTCGCGGCTTGTCGTGCTCGCTGCCGATTCACTCGCAGGAAGAACTCGCCGCCGCGTTGAAGACGCCGTAGTCAACGCCTTGACCCGACGCCAAAGCCGACGGCCTCAATCACTGTTGCCTGCGGCGCGACCATCTGCCGTACTCGCGCCCGGTCGATTCAATCGCATACGGAGAGCCCAATGACGTCGTTCATGTTTATCGAGAAGGGATACACCCCACATCGAAAGGACATGAACCTCCATGCGAACGTTGAATCTGGGAATTCTGGCACATGTAGACGCCGGTAAGACGAGCCTCACCGAACGGCTTCTCTACACCGCGGGTGTCATCGACGCGATCGG
>JANLUG010001004.1:0-3097 GCA_031363335.1 Gammaproteobacteria bacterium | reverse complement strand
GGCAACGGCTGCCGAGCCTCGAACACCGGCGCTTGCGGTAGTGGCGTCGGTCACAGTCGACACCCGATGAGTTACGAACGCGACAACATCCGGCGGATGCACGGGTACACGTCGGGTGAGCAACCCGATACCGCCGACGTCATCAAGCTGAATACGAACGAAAACCCGTATCCGCCGAGCCCGGCGGTGGATGTCGCGCTGAAGAATTTCGATGCCGCGACCTTGCGCCGATATCCGCAACCGACGGCGGACCGCTTCCGCGCGCTCGCCGCCGCGCGCCACGGGGTATCGGTCGACCGCGTGATCGTCACGAACGGCGGCGACGAACTGCTGCGTCTGGCATTCACGACGTTCATCGATAACGGTGGCGTGTTCGGCACCACCGACCCCAGCTACTCGCTGTATTCGGTACTGGCCGACATTCAGGGCTGCCAGGTCAAGGCGCTGCCGTTGACTGACGACTGGGACCTGCCGCGCGACTTCGCCCAGCAGATGAACGATTTCGGCGCGCGGCTCGTCTGTATCGTCAACCCGCATGCACCGACCGGACTGCTGGTGGATGCCGACATCATCGGCAACATTGCGAACGAACTCGACGGCGTGCTGTTGGTCGATGAAGCCTATGTCGACTTCGTCGACCCGGCACTGCGCCACGACGTGATCAACATGACGCGCGCATTCGACAACGTGCTGCTGCTTCGTACGCTGTCGAAAGGCTACTCGCTCGCGGGATTGCGCTTCGGCTACGGCGTCGGCTCACCGAATCTGATCGAGCCGATGCTGACGAAGACGCGCGACAGCTACAACGTCGACGCGATCGCACAGTCCGTGGCGTGCGCCGGCTTCGCTGATCTCGACTATGCAGCGAATACGTGGTCCGTTGTCCGCGGCGAGCGCCGGCGCCTGCGCGACGCTTTGCGATCGCGCGGCTTCACCGTGCCGCCGTCGCAGACGAATTATCTGCTGTCGACGCCGCCGATCGAAGGCTCACCCGCCGCGGCCGAGTTGAATTCGGCGCTGAAAGCCCGCGGCATCCTGGTGCGCTACTTCGATGCACCGCGCCTCGACGACAAACTGCGCATCACGATCGGCGACACGGCTCAGAACGATCGCCTGCTCGCCGGCCTCGACGCGATCACGGCCGGCGGCTAACGTTCGCGCGAAGGGGTTACTGCGCGCTGAAGCGCCAGCGTATCGTCAGGGTGCCGCCTTCTTCAGCCTGCCCGCTCAGCTTGATCACTTCCTGGCCCGACTGGTCGCGCAGATCACCTTTAATCGCCGCATCGACAGGTTTGAGCTCGCCCGGAAAACGGATCTGTTTCGTGGTGGTTCCTGCCTCACGCTCCGGGCTATTCGTGATCACCGTCTCGCTGTATGACAGCCCGTTCAGCGGCACCGGGAGCCTGATGAACAGCGTTTTGCCGACCGAATCGATTTCGACCGCCGATATGCCCGCCGCCGCGGCCGGATCCTTCACTCCCGGTGGCAACGTGACTTCGCCGGCACCCTTGGCCGAAGTGTCGGTCGTGCAGTGCAGGTCCTTGCAGATCGGATCGGCGTCGAGCCGGTGGATCGTCTCGTCGATCGAGTACGTGCCCTTCTGCGCGGTGCCGCGCCAAGCCTGGTAGCGCGGCGCGCCCGGCTTCGTCGCGGCCGCAACATCCGCGATGTCGTGTTTGGCAGACTCCATTTCCGGCGTCACGCCCATCGACATGCCGTAACTCGCCACGGCTTTTTCGATACACGCTTCGTCGTCGCCGCACTTCGCCATGATCGCCTGCATGTCTCCCATCATCGGCGCCATTTTCTGCGTCGCCTGTTGAGTGGAGTTCGTCGCGCGCGTCTGCATGGATTGCAGATCGGCAGTCTGTGCCGCACTGATCGGACGAACGGTCGGTAACTCCGACGCCGCGCCGGCGGCCAGCTGCGCCGTCATTTTGACGACGCGCTTCACGCGCCATTCGTGCGTGTCGTTCTGGTCCTGCGTCCTGCCCGACGCCTCGTATGTGTATTCGACGTTGAGGGTGCCTTTCGTGGCCGGGGCCACCAGCAGATCGGCACGCGCCGGAATCGCCACGCACCACACCAGAGCGCAAATCGTCCGCATCTTCATCAGGTTCCCCTTTGATCGATCGAAGCCGTACTCAAGGATGCCGAATTCGGACGAGCGTGGGAAACCCCGCGTCGCCGGTCGAGTAGCGCGGCTCGTTTCACAGTCTCGAACAGTTGTATGTGCCTCGCCGCCGACGCACCTTGCCGCATCGGCGACGGCCGTGCTACACCAACGCATCTGTTTCGTCGGTCCTCCACGGAGCCCATCAATGAGTCGAGTCGATCGTCCGAAGCCGCTGCTCAGCGCTGCCGCGATCGAAGCCATCGAGCCGGTGCGCAGCCAACATCAGTTCAACGATAACGCCGTGCGGGTGACGCGCACGCTCGGAACGCGCGTCGGAATGCAGCGCATCGGCGTGCATGTGGTACGACTCGAGCCCGGCCGCGAAAGCACGCAGTTCCACTTCCACAATGCCGACGAGGAATTTCTGTACGTGCTCGAGGGCCGCGGCATCGCCGAAATCGGCGACGAATCCTTCGAGATCGGGCCAGGTGATTTCATGGGATTCGCGGCGCCGTCCGATGCGCACACACTGTCGAATCCGTTCGATCGCGACCTCGTTTATCTCATGGCCGGTGAACGCAACCCGAACGACGTCGTTCACTATCCGCGCATCCGACGCTCGATGATCAAAGGACCTGATCGACGCCGCTGGGTCGACTGGGACGATCTGCACGAACTGTGAAAGACGACGCCGAACTCCGCGCCGCCATCGTCGCGATGGTACCCGGCACCCGGGTTGCAGCCGTGGTGCCGCTGCCGGCCGGCCCGCGTGCGCAGACGCACCGCGCCGACGTCATCGCCGATGGGCGCTCGCAAACCTGGTTCATCAAACATTTCCCCGATCCTTCCGCGCACGCAACGCAGGAATTCGGCAGTTACGAGCGCCTGCGCGGTGTCGTTGGCGTGACGCCGACGTTGATCGCCGTGGATACGCAACGGCGCATTCTGATCGTGGAGTACCTCAGCCACGCGGTCGACCTG
>JANLUG010000619.1:0-1114 GCA_031363335.1 Gammaproteobacteria bacterium | reverse complement strand
CCGGCCGTGCGAGCCACGCGCGCGCAAGCGGATCGCGTTCTGTATCGGCAGGCCATGCGGCAGATCGTCGAGTGCACGGACAATCTGCGGATATTCCAGCAATCCGTCGTCGATCTAGTCATCGACGGCGATCGAGTGGCCGGTGTCGTCACGCAATCCGGCCTCACGTTCGCAGCGGGCGCTGTCGTATTGACGACGGGTACGTTCCTCGGCGGACGCATCCATGTGGGCCTGGAGAATCACCCCGGCGGTCGCGCCGGTGACGCGCCTTCGAATGCGCTCGCGGCGCGTTTGCGCGCGCTGCCGTTCAGAGTCGACCGGCTGAAGACGGGCACGCCGCCCCGCATCGACGGGCGCACGGTCGACTTCTCGGTGATGCAGGTGCAACCCGGGGACGATCCCGTTCCGGTCATGTCGCTGTTGGGCGACGCGGCCGAGCACCCTCGTCAGGTGCCGTGTCACATCACGCACACCAACGCGACAACCCACGACGTCATTCGCGCCGGACTGGATCGCTCGCCGCTGTTTACCGGTGTGATCGAAGGCGTCGGACCGCGCTATTGCCCGTCCATCGAAGACAAGATCGTGCGGTTCGCTGAAAAGGCGAGCCATCAGATCTTCGTCGAACCGGAAGGCCTTACGACGTTCGAACTCTATCCGAATGGGATCTCCACGAGCTTGCCGTACGACGTGCAGGTCAATCTGGTGCGCAGCATCAAGGGTTTCGAGCAGGCGCATATCACGCGCCCAGGTTATGCCATCGAGTATGACTTCTTCGATCCTCGCGACTTGATGTACTCGTTAGAGACGAAAGCGGTATCAGGACTTTTCTTTGCCGGCCAGATCAATGGCACGACGGGGTACGAAGAAGCGGCCGCACAGGGGCTGCTCGCCGGTGCCAACGCGGCGTTGAAGGTCGCCGGCAAGAGCGCGTGGTGTCCGCGACGCGACGAAGGCTATCTGGGCGTGCTGGTCGACGACCTGGTGAACAACGGAACCAACGAACCGTATCGGATGTTCACGAGTCGCGCGGAGTTCCGGTTGATCCTGCGCGAAGACAATGCCGTCTTGCGGCTGTCGGAGAAAGGCCGCGAACTCGGCCTGGTCGGTGACG
>JANLUG010000915.1:0-5534 GCA_031363335.1 Gammaproteobacteria bacterium | reverse complement strand
CGCCGCGCCGGAATCAACCACCGAATCGGCCGGCGGGGCTGCCACAACAACAGGGGCACCGAGATTCGACGGCGGCGCCGGTGCAACGAAGGCGATCAACGCGGCAGCGTTCGGATCGGTTGTATCGAGCCCATCGTCGGGCTTCGGAGGATCGAGCTCGCCCGGCAGCGCCGACTCCGCGCCCGCCACCCCGATCGGCGGCAATATCTGGCCGTCCACAATCGTCGGTAGCGGCAATGTAGCGCCGCTCGTATCGGTTTCGGTGGTCGGCGCAACGCCTGTCGGATCGGTGACGGCGGCGTCTGTCGCCGCTGTCGTCGTCGCGTTCGTCGTCGCAGCTGCATCGGCCGATGCGCCGCTGTTCGACTCCACGGGCGCTTCAGACGCACTCTGTGCCAACGAATCGTTGTCGTTGCCCTGATACCGCGACATCACATTGGCGAATGCGGGGTCCGATGCGTCGTTGCCGACGGCCGCATCGAGGGGACCCGCGGAACGTTGAGTCGGCACGTCGAGCAGCGTGGTCACATTCATAGGGCACTCACGTCGGATTGAGGATGCAGCAGTCAAGTGATAGAGCAAGATCGGTGCCACCGCACCGCGTGTGACGAACCACCGCGATCCGTGGATAATCCGAGCTCAGGGGAAATCAGCATGCTTCTATCCGGACCGTGGCAGCGCCGTTACACGCTCGTTGGCCTGGGCTTCGTCGCAACCTTCATCTGCTACATCGACAGGGTCAACATCTCCGTCGCCATCATTCCGATGTCGGCCGATCTCGGCTGGAGCGCGACGACGCAGGGCACGGTGCTGTCGTCGTTCTTCGTCGGCTATCTGCTCACGCAGATCGCCGGCGGCTGGTTGGCCGACCGGTTCGGCGGCAAGATCGTGCTCGCGGGCGGCGTGTTGCTGTGGTCGTTGTTCACGATGCTGTCGCCGCCGGCCGCCGCACTCGGCTTTGCCGTGCTGCTCATTGCGCGCGTCGGCATGGGCATGGGTGAAGGGGTCAACTTTCCGGCGATCTACACCTTGCACTCGCGCTGGATCCCGACCGACGAACGCGCTCGATCGATGGCGCTCAACAACAGCGGCATCCCGCTGGGCACCGTGTTCGCACTCATCTTCACGCCGATCATCGTTGCGCAGTTCGGCTGGCAGTGGGCGTTCTATCTGTTCGGGAGCGCCGGTATCGTCTGGTTCGCGGTCTGGCAGATGACCACTGCGGCCACACCCGCACAACACCCGCGCATCGATGCTGCCGAACTCGAACATATTCGCGCGCACTCGACGCCGGCGGGTGATCCGGGCACCGCGCCGTCGATCGCGGCGTTTCTAAAACATCCGTCCGTGTGGGCAATCATCGTCGCGCACTTCTGCAACAACTGGTCCCTCTACGTGCTGTTGACGTGGTTGCCGACGTTCGTCAACAAGGGCCTGGGCGTGAGCTTCGCATCGGTCGGCATCTTCACGATGTTCCCGCACATTGCCTACTTCATCTTTCTCAACGTTGCCGGCAACGTTGCCGACCGGTTGATCCGCGGCGGCATGGAGGTGGGCCGCGTCCGTAAGCTGATGCAGACGATCGGATTCGGGGGCGTGGCCATCGCCCTGCTCATCGTCGGCCACGTTCACAGCGCACCGATGGCAATCGCTATCATGACGGTGGGCAACGGTATCTTCGCGTTCACGGCCGGCGGCTTCTTCGTCAACCACATGGACATCGCACCGCGTTCGGCCGGCACGCTGATGGGCCTCACGAACACCACTGCGACGATCCCGGGCATCATCGGCGTTTACGTCAGCGGCATGATTCTCGACGCGACCGGATCGTGGGCCATCGTGTTCGACGTCGCCGCAGGCATTGCGCTGTTCGGTCTCGCCTTTTATCTGATTTTCGCGAGCGGCAAGCGCGTGTTTGATTGATGCGTCCAGCGCGGGCTAGAGTGCCTGCCAGTCATAACGTTATCGGGGAAAATCTATGTCGGCATTCACCGCGTTACCTGCGTTCGAGGCATTGGTGATCTTCAGCGTGCTGCTGGCACTCAAGATGGGCGCGGTCGCATTCGTGACCGCGAAAGCGCGCTTCGATTCGAAAGTGGTAGTCAATCCGGAAGACGCACCGGTCAATCCCGGCTCGCACCCCGAGCACGAAGATGCGGCCGGAACGCTGCGCGCGAAACGCGCGCACCTCAACGACGTCGAGAACATCCCACTGTTCATGGTGCTCGCGCTGCTCTTCACGCTCACCGGATGTTCAGCGATGGCCGGATGGGTCTATTTCGGTGTGTACTTCGTGGTGCGAACGCTGCACACGATCTTCTATCTGAAAGCGATGCAGCCCTGGCGGACCGCCATGTTCGCGATAGGCCAGCTCACACAACTCGGCATCATGGTGCAGCTCGTGATGCACGTGGTGTAGCCGCGTGGGAGCGTCAGCCCTTTCTGTCGCGCGGACCAAGGAAGAACCAGAGGATCAGACCGAGGAGCGGCAACAGCAGTACCGCAAGAGTCCAGATCAGCTTCTTCCCGTTGGATTCGGAGCTTTGAAAAATGTTGATGATGGCCCACACGTCGCCGGCCAGTATCAGCAGCCCCAACAGACCGTTGTATCCCGTGAACATTCTGTGGTCTCTCCGTGAACGGTGAGTCGCAGTGTATCCGAACAAAAGGAGATTGAGTCATGCCGCTTAAATCCGTCGGTGCATTGGCGCACCTGTGGCGGTTCCCGGTGAAGTCGATGTTGGGGGAGCAACTCGACGAAGGCTCGTTGACCGAGCGCGGCCTCTTCGGCGACCGCGCATACGCATTGGTCGAAACGAACACCGGCAAGGTCGTCAGCGCCAAAAACGTGAAGGCGTATCCGAACATCTTCGCCTGTCGCGCCGCATACGCGGCCTCTGTGCTTCTCGGCGAACCGCTGCCGCCGGTGCGCGTGACGTTTCCCGACGGCACGTCGGTGACGAGCGACTCTGGCAAGGCGGATGCCGTGCTGTCGAAATTCTTCGGCCGCGGCGTGACGCTCGCGCCGACCGCACCGGACAACTTCACGATCGACGAATACCACCCCAACATCGAGAAGGACGATCTCGGACCCGCCATCGAAGCGAAACTCGGCTCAGCGCTGTTTGCACGCATCGGCGTCCCCTCACCGGTTCCGGTGGGGGCATTCTTCGATGCGTTCCCGCTATCGGTGCTGTCCACATCCACGATCGAACGGCTGAATGCGTTGCGCCCCGAGAGCAACTTCGACGAGCGGCGCTTCCGCATGAACGTGATCGTGCGCTCGCACGAATCCGGCTTCGTGGAAAACGACTGGGTGAACAAGACGCTCGAGATCGGCAATGACGTCCGCCTGCACATCACCATGCCGGACCATCGCTGCGTGATGACGACCCTCGCGCAAACCGAATTGCCGCGCGACATCGAGGTGCTTCGCGCGTTGACGAAGCACAACCGGATCCCGGTGGCCGGACTCGGCAATTCACCGTGCGCCGGCGTGTATGCCGTCATCACGTCCGCAGGCACCGTGCGCAAAGGCGATGCAGTCTCGCTGCGTACTACTGAATGAGTACGACCAGCGCCGTGAGTCGCATGCGCGATCGCGCCGCTACACGAGCGAAGTTCGCTGCAGCCTTCGCATTCCTGCCGAAATGAGGATTCTCGTCACCGGAAGCACCGGGCATCTCGGCGAAGCGCTATTGCGTACGTTGCGTCTAACGACGCATTCCGCCGTCGGCCTCGACATCATCCCGTCGCCGTTCACCGACGTGGTCGGCTCGATCACCGATCGCGCGTTGGTAGAGAGAACTGTCCGTCAGGTCGACGCGGTGATTCACACAGCGACGCTGCATAAACCGCACGTCGCCACGCACACGGCGCAGTCGTTCGTCGACACGAACATCACCGGCACGCTCAACCTGCTGGAGGCGGCGGTCGCCGCGCGCGTGCGCGCATTCGTCTTCACCAGCACGACGAGCGCGTTCGGCGACGCGCTTTCGCCTTCCGCCGAGCAGCCGGCCGCGTGGATTACCGAGGACACGACGCCGATTCCAAAGAACATTTACGGCGTGACGAAAACGGCGGCGGAAGATCTGTGCGCGCTCGTTCATCGAGACCACGATCTTGCGTGCCTGATCCTGCGAACCTCGCGGTTCTTTCCGGAAGACGACGACAACCCCGAAACGCGACAGGCGTTCGACGCAACGAACCTGAAAGTGAACGAATATCTGTATCGCCGCGTGGACATCGAAGACGCGGTCAGCGCGCATCTGCTTGCGCTCGAACACGCGCCAACGATCGGCTTCGGCCGCTACATCATCAGCGCGACGACACCGTTCACCGAAAAAGACGTCACCCAACTGCGCGCCGATGCGTCGGGCGTGGTCGCGAAACGCGTGCCGGGCTACGGGGCCACCTACGACCGCCTGGGCTGGCGGATGTTTCAGAGCATCGATCGCGTTTACGTCAACGCCCGCGCGCGGGCCGATCTGCAGTGGCAGCCGCGCTACGATTTCCGGTACATACTCGATCGGCTGCAGGCCGGCGACGATCCGCGCAGCGCGCTTGCGCGCGCGATCGGATCGAAGAAATACCATCCATGACGACCTGCCAAGAGATCACGCTGCGCGACGGTCGAACCCTCGCGGACGCGTAGTACGGTAGCCCAACCGGACGACCACTCATTCACTGTCACGGCACGCCGAGTTCTCGCGTGGAGGGCGGATCTCGCGAACGCCCTCGAACTCGAACCCTTCGTGGTGTTGGGTTCGTCCGGCAGCTGTCCTTATGCGGCAGCGTGCGCCGCGCAGATTGCCGACCGTGTTCGCGGCGTGGGCCTTGCTCGCGGCCCTCTAGTCTTCGCGCATCAACGCGCGGACAGACGACCGCGGCCCCACGCCTTACTGTGGGGCCGCGCCGCGTCAATCAGCGCTTCAGCGCGTCCAACGCAACCAACACTGCTTTGAACTCGGTGCGCAGCGGTGAGAGCAGTTCCTGCGCCATCGCGCAGTCGCCGGCGCGTCCGGCGTCTTCGATGCACCCGCAGAGTTCGGCCAGATCTGCGGCACCGAGATTGATACACGCGCCTTTCAAACCATGCGCTTGACGCCGTACGGTCTCGGCGTCGTTTCGGGCGGCCGCGCCGTCGATGGCGCCGACCTGTTCCTTCGCGTCGGACTGAAACGCTTCGATCAGCGCAACGAACTCGTCGCCCATAAGATCGCGCAGCTCTGCGATTGCGTTGGGATCAAGCCGAGCCATCACCGCCGTCTCCCCAGCGAAACGCCGCTTCCACATCGTTGCCGGTGCCGTGGAACGTGAGCGAATCGCACAGTTGATACAAAAGACTCAGACCGCGGCCGTGATACGCGCCAGTCAGCTTCGCGCGCGCCGCGCGCAGGATCGACACATCGAAGCCGCGGCCGCTGTCGTGCACACGTATCTTCAGGTAGCCGCCGCTGTCGGATGCACGGCTCGTGAATTCGAATCGAACGAACCCATCGGTTAATGCATTGAGCGCTTCGACGCGGCGCTGG
>JANLUG010000848.1:0-7872 GCA_031363335.1 Gammaproteobacteria bacterium | reverse complement strand
AATGCAGATCAATGCCCCGACGAACCGAACGGTGAAGCTCTCGAAGCTTGCGGGGTAGAGAGCGATCCAGATGAAGTAGTAGCTGATGAGGCAAATCGCGCCTGCGTAGCCGAGAAGCGGCATGTGGTCGCGCGCGTAGCGAACGCTTTCGTTTGCCGCATGCACCAGGTGGTCTCGCCCACGAAGCAAGAGCACATGGAACTGATCGGAAGTCACGGCTAGCTCAGTAAATCCAACAACGCCTTACGCTTCGCGGCCGAGAGACGACGGAAGTTCAGAACCAGGCTCTGTTCCTCGTCGCTCAGGTTGCTGCGCAGCGAACGTTCGATTGCCGCGAACATGGGTGGTTCGATGGCGTGCTCGGTAGCGAGGTCCGGCAACCCGTTCAGCGAATGATCGAGTCGCAGGATGATTTCCGAGTTGATGCTGCGCCGATAGAACTTCGCGCTCTCTGCGACGCGTCGGCGAAGCCAAGGCGGAAAACGCACCACAAATCGTTCAGTGAGTTCAGATAGCATCTCAGGTCGCTCCCCCAACCATTGATTGTGCGTTCTAGCTTAGCGGGAGATGCGGCGTTCGGGAATGATGTCAAGGTGATGCCACCTTGCAGACAATCGCCGAATAAGGAGAGGATTCAAGTGGTTATGGCCCTCGTCCGCTCATGAGGGTCAGCCCCGCTTCTCGGCACTACGCGCTCGTTGGCGACCGCAGACTCGGCGCGATGTGCGGGCCTTGTAAGGAAGGCGCGCGAGGATCGGGGCTGGAAATAGGCTCGCGATAGGATTACGGTCGCTGCTGCGGCTCACTCGGATTCTGCTGTTCATGGGTCAAAAGACCGAAACCGGCGTGCCCAGTCACATCCCAATGTCTGCTCCGTTGTCGACGGCCGAAGGCGTTGCCGTTGAGCGCGTTGCGTCTAAAACAACTGTCGACCAACCGCGCCTGCTGATCGTCGACGACAGGCCGGAACTGCTGAAGAGCCTTTCGGAAATCGTCAGGTTGCACGGCTATAAGGTGACGGAAGCACTCGGTGGCCGCGCCGCGCTTACGATGCTCGACACCCACGAGTTCGATGTCGTGCTGCTCGACCTGATCATGCCCGACGTGAGCGGGCACGACCTTCTCGAGTTCGCGAAGTCGAGGAACCTATCCGCCACCAAGTTCATCGTCATAAGCGGCGATGCGAGCTTCGACGGCGCGATGCGCGCCATGACGCGCGGTGCCTTCGACTTCGTAAAAAAGCCTTACGAAGCGGCCGAGCTGATGTCGACGTTGGAGAGAGCGCTAAGTCATCGTCGCCTCGAGCGCAGTAATCACCTCATGGAAGAGCGGCTGAAGGACTCGGAGGAGCTGCATCGGTTCATCGTCAACAACTCTCCGGATCTCATTTATCTGCTCGATCGCAACGGCTGCTTCACGTTCGTGAACGATCGTTTCGAGACGCTGCTCGGCTATCCGACGGAAGAACTGGCGGGCCGACACTATTCGGAACTCATCTTCGAAGACGATCTCGATGCGGCGCGGAACCTGTTCAACGAACGGCGGACCGGTGACCGCGCGTCGCGCAACGTCGAGTTGCGAGTGCGCAGTCGCAGAGTGCGCGCCGCGGAGCGGGCATTCCAGACGCAGACGGTCTGGATGGATTTGACGGCTCAGGGCCGCTACCCCGAGGGCGTCGAGCGTAGCCGCGAGAACTTCCTCGGGACATACGGCACCGCACGCGATATCTCCGAGCGCAAGGAGGCCGAGCAGGTCATCAATTTCCAGGCATATCACGATTTGCTCACGCACCTCCCTAACAGGGCGCTGCTCAAAGACCGCCTGAGCCTCGCAATTACGCAGGCGCAACGGAACAAGCGCCGTCTCGCGGTGATGTTCCTCGACCTCGATCGCTTCAAGATCGTCAACGATACGCTTGGCCATACCATGGGAGACCGCCTGCTCAAGGCGGTCGCGAATCGTCTACAGGGTTGCCTGCGCGGCGGCGACACGTTGTCGCGATTCGGCGGCGACGAGTTCACGCTGCTGTTGCCGGAAGTGCGCACCCGCGACGATGTCGTGGTGATCGCGAGCAAGATTCTCGACAAGCTTGCCGCGCCGTTCGTCATCGATGGGCACGAGCTCTTCGTCGGTGCAAGCATCGGAATTGCGATGTATCCCGAGGCGGGCGACTCGGTCGAGTCCCTCATTCAGAGCGCCGATATCGCGATGTACCACGTAAAAGGGCGCGGTAAAAACGGCTATCAGTTCTTCTCCGACGAGATGAACCACAAATTTTCGACGCGGCTATCGATGGAACGCGAATTGCGCAGCGCGCTCGCGACCGGTCAGCTGCGCGTCTTCTACCAGCCGCAGGTCGATCTGACGGATGGACGCATCATCGGCGTCGAAGCACTGGTTCGATGGCAGCATCCGCGCCACGGCTTGATCGAGCCGGCGGAGTTCCTGTCGGTTGCAGAAGAGACGGGCTTGATCACGCAACTCGACGAGTGGGTACAAGTGCATGCGTTCGGAGAGGTTGCCGAGTGGCGCCGGGCAGGGCTGGGCGACGTTCGACTGTCCGTGAACATGTCGTCTCAGCAGCTGGAGCAGGACACGTTTCTGGATCGATTCCTGGCGAACCTCGATGCATCCGGACTCGCAGCCGATCGCTTGAAGATCGAAATCACCGAGAACGCGATCATGCGTGACATGGAGGTGATCGTTCCGAAGCTGCGTGCGCTTCGCAAGACGGGCATCCGCATCGCGATCGACGATTTCGGCACCGGCTATTCGTCGCTGTCGTACCTGCGGCACTTCCCTGTAAACACGCTGAAGATCGACCGCAGTTTCGTCGGCGACATTCGCGCAGACTCGGGTGATGCGAGCATCATCAACGCAATCGCCGCAATGGCCCGCGGCTTGAAACTCGACCTGATCGCAGAAGGTGTCGAGACGCGGACGCAGATGAACTACCTCAGTTCGCAAGGCTGCCACGAGGTGCAGGGCTTCATCTTCAGCCGGCCGATTCCGGCACTCGAGTTCAAGGCGTTGTTGCTGAAGAATCCGTTCACGAAGCTGGTTCGTTCCGACCCGGAGAGCGAGTCCGTGGCGACGGTCCTGTGATACTGGTTCGAAGAGCCCCCCTCACGTAACATTCGCGCTCCCCACGAATTCGAACGCGTCATGGCGGGTTTCACCACCACGATTGTCCATTCCGATCGTCGCAATCCGATCGAGCACGGCTCGCTGCACAAACCGGTGCATTCCAACGTCGCATACGGCTATGAGGATGCGCGCGATCTCGCGGCGGTCTTCCAGGGACGCCAGAAAGGTTACTCCTACGCGCGGCAGATCAACCCGACCGTAGAAGCGCTGGAACACAAGATCACGCAGATGGAGAGCGGTCTCGCATCGGTGTGCTTTGGCACCGGCATGGGCGCCATTGGAACGATGTTGTTCGCGCTGCTGCGGGCAGGTGATCACTTCGTGTCGAGCGCATTCCTGTTCGGCAATACCAACAGTTTGTTTGCGAGCTTCGCCAATCACGGCGTAGAGGTGACGTTCGTCGATGCGACTTCAGCCGAGGCAGTGGAGGCGGCGATCCGGCCGAATACGCGATTGGTGTTCGTGGAGACCATCGCGAATCCCCGCACGCAGGTGGCCGATCTCGAAGCCATCGGTGGATTGTGTGCACGCAAAGGGCTCGTGTATGTCGTGGACAACACGATGACATCGCCGTACCTGTTTCAGCCGCGCACGGTCGGTGCGAGCATCGTCGTGAACGCGCTGACGAAATACATCGCGGGCCACGGCAACGTGCTCGGCGGCAGCCTCACGGAGATGGGCCAATACGACTGGCAGCGCTTCCCGAACATCGCGCCGGAATACAGAACCGGCAACCCGCAGATGTGGGGAATGACGCAAATCAAGAAGAAGGGACTACGCGACTTCGGCGCGGCGCTCGCGCCCGAAGCGGCGCACCACATCGCCATCGGCGCGGAAACGCTTGCGCTGAGACTCGAGTGTCAGTGCCGCAACACGCGAATTCTCGCAGAACAGCTCGCGGGCGATGCGCGCGTCGCAAAGGTGTTCTATCCGGGGCTCCAAACACATCCGCAGCACGCGTTGGCGAAGCAGCTGTTCCGCCACCCCGGTGCATTGTTCAGTTTCGAACTTGATCCGAAGATCGACGTATTCGATTTCCTGAATCGCCTCGACGTCGTCATCAAGTCGAGCAACCTCGGCGACAATCGCACATTGGCGATTCCCGTCGCGCATACGATCTACTACGAAATGGGTGCCGAGCGTCGCGCGAGCATGGGGATCGCCGATTCGTTGATTCGGATTTCCGTTGGAATCGAAGACATCGACGATCTCGTGGACGACTTCGATAAAGCGCTCAGCAACGCAGCAGCATGACGAGAGGTACTCGATGTCTCGATTGAACGGCAAAGTAGCGATCATCACCGGCGGCGCCGGCGGAATCGGGCGGGCCGCAGGACGCTTGTTCTGTGCCGAGGGAGCAAACGTATTGCTCGTCGATCTCTCGGAGGCCGCGCTTAAGGATGCAGCGAAAGAGATCGGCAGCAATCGCGTCAGCTATTGCGTCGGTGATGTCACACAACCGGAAGACAACGACAAGTTCGTCCGTATCGCTACTGAACGCTATGGCGGAGTGGATACGTTCCTCGCTAACGCGGGCATCGAGGGGATCGTCAAGCCGATCACCGAATACGATGTCGAGGTCTTCGACAAGGTCATGGCCGTCAACGTGCGGGGTGTTTGGCTCGGCTTGAAGTCCGCGATCCCGGCGCTTACGAAGCGCGGCGGCGGCAGCATCGTCATCACGTCTTCGGTCGCCGGCGTCGGTGGGTCGCCGGGTATCTCTCCGTATGTGACCAGCAAGCACGCCGTCATCGGAATGATGCGTTCCGCCGCGCTAGAATGTGCGCCGTTCAATATCAGAGTGAACACGGTGAACCCGTCGCCGGTAGAAACACGCATGATGCGCAGCCTGGAAGCCGGGCTGACACCGGGCGATGCAGCGGCGGCGAAGGAAGCCATCCGAAGCCAGATTCCGATGCAGCGCTACGGAATGCCTGACGACATTGCAAAGCTGATGCTGTTTCTCGCGAGCGACGACAGCGCATTCATCACGGGGTCGGTATACATGGCCGACGGCGGAAGCACGGCGAGGTAAGGCGATGCGTACTGCGTTGATGACAACGAATCTGTCGCTGCCCGACCGCCGCACGGGGAAGGTCAGAGACATCTACTCGGTAAAGCTCTCGAACGGCGAGCCCGGTGTACTGATCGTGGCCACCGATCGCATCAGTGCGTTCGACGTGGTCATGGAAAATGGTTTGCCCGGCAAAGGCATCGTACTGACGCAGATCTCGCGATTCTGGTTCGAACACTTCGCGAGCAGCGTGAAGCATCATCTGATCTCCACGAATATCGCCGATGTACCCGGGCTTACGGATGCGGAACGTAGGGCGCTGACAGGTCGCATCATGCTGTGCCGAAAAGTCGATGTTGTTCCGATCGAGTGCATCGCGCGCGGATACATCACCGGAAGCGGCTGGAAGGACTACCAGAAGACAGGTGCGGTCTGCGGCATTCCGCTGCCGAGGGGCCTGCGCAACGGCGATCGGTTGCCGGAGCCGATTTTCACCCCGTCGACGAAAGCGGAAACCGGTCACGACGAGAACATCAGTTTCGAGCAGGGTGCGGAAGTCGTCGGCGCCGACCTGATGCGCTGGCTCAGCAATACGACACTCGATCTGTACAAACGCGCCGCAGCCTACGCGATGCAGCGCGGCATCATTCTGGCGGATACCAAGTTCGAGTTCGGCCGGATCGCCGGGGAATCCACGCCGTTACTCGTCGACGAGATCTTCACGCCCGACAGTTCGCGCTTCTGGCCGGCCGACGAGTGGCGCCCCGGCGGCGAGCAACCGAGCTTCGACAAACAATACGTGCGCGACTATCTGGAGACGTTGGTGAAGGATGGCCGCTGGAACAAGACACCGCCCGGACCGACGTTACCGGACGATGTCGTGCAGAACAGCCTCGCGCGCTATACCGAGGCTTATCGCCGATTGACGGATACGTCGATCGATCTCGACCGCTTCTAGTAGCGCGTTCAGGCTCCATCTGTGGAGTGGAGCGAATACAAGCGGCTTTGTGACTCGCCGCAGGTATTCTCGCGTTGGATGCTCGAGCAGTGCATCGAGTTGTTGGTGAACGATGTGCGGTTGCGCGGCGTGCTCGCTCGCGAGCTGCAGGGTACGTCGCTCGACAAGCCAACCGATCATCGCGGCGGCACGCAGACCGACATGTTCGAAGTTGCGCTCTCACGCGACGACGCGAGCGCGATTCACAGGCTCATCGGTGATGCGGTCCGAGACGGGCGCACCACCACACAGACAAGACCGCGAGGTCTCGGTGGCTTCGAGGAAGCGTGGCGCGAATACGTCGCGTACACAGAGCGAATTCGGAATCAGCGCGAGGAGAGTGCCGAAATGAGCGACGCGAGTAAGGTGGTCAGCGGTCTGGTCGATGCATTCAATGCCGGCGATCTGACGCGGATCATGAATCACTTCAGCGATACATCGGTCTATCACAACATTCCGGTCGAACCCGTCGTCGGGCAGCAGGCGATTCGCGAAGTGATCCAAGGCTTCATGGGAATGTCGAGCAAGGTCGACTGGATCGTGCGCAATCTCGTTGAAGGGACCGACGGCGTTGTACTTACCGAGCGGGTCGACAGATTCTTCATCAAAGGCAAGTGGGTGGAACTGCCGGTGATGGGCGCATTCGAGGTAGCCAACGGCAAGATCGAGGCGTGGCGCGACTACTTCGATATGAACCAGTTCCAGTCGCAACTCGCAGGTTGATGCCATGGCCAATCGTCGCGTCGAATCGGAAGTCACCGGCAATGTCTGGAAAGTCGTCGTCAGCGTCGGCGATCAGGTCGCCGAGGGCGACGTATTGATCATCCTCGAGTCGATGAAGATGGAGATCCCGCTCGAAAGTCCCGTTGCGGGTCGCGTTGCCGAGTTATTGGTGCGTCCGCAGGACGTCGTCGAAGAAGGGCAGGTGCTCGTCGTCATCGCGTGACCGGTCGTTTTGTCACACCCGGGGCGGTGTGTCAGAAACGGTTAATCTAGCATATTACATTGCGTATTCCTGATTAAGAAGGGGGAGTCATGTCCGATCTCGTTACGATTTCCAAAGTCGACGGCGTTGCCGACGTCAGATTGAACCGGCCCGACAAATACAACGCGTTGAGCGCCGAAATGTTCGAGGCGATCATCGAGGCCGGTGAATCGCTCCGAGATGCGAAGGATGTTCGAGTGATCGTGCTCTCCGGCAACGGTCGCGGCTTCTGCGCGGGTCTCGATTTCTCGAGCTTTCAAGGCATGGCAGGCAGCACCGAGCGTGCGCCGCGCGCCAGCACCGGCACGTTGTTTCAGCGTTCCGCCGATCAACCGGAGAATCGCGCGCAGCGTCCGGCGATGATCTGGAAGCGCCTTCCCGTGCCGGTGATTGCGGCGGTTCACGGCGTCGCTTATGGCGGCGGGTGTCAGATCGCACTGGGCGCCGACATCCGAATTGCGTCGCCGGATGCGAAGTTGTCGGTCATGGAAATCAAGTGGGGCCTCATTCCGGATATGTCGCTGACGCAGACATTACGGGACCTGGTTCCGCTCGATGTCGCAAAAGAGCTGACGTTCAGCGGACGCGTTTTGAGCGGTACTGAAGCCAAGGCACTTGGGTTGGTGACGCGCGTTGCGGACGATCCGTTGCAGGCTGCGCTCGAATTGGCGCGCGAAATCGCCGGAAAGTCTCCGGATGCGATCCGTGCCGCAAAGCGCCTCTTCGAAG
>JANLUG010000842.1:0-3516 GCA_031363335.1 Gammaproteobacteria bacterium | reverse complement strand
CCGGGCGCGACGATCAGACCGTCGGCGTCGATCGTGCGTTTGGAAGAACCGGTGATTTTCTTGCCCATCGAGACGACGGTGCCGTCTTTGATCGCGACGTCGCCGGTGAAACGCGGATTGCGTTTGCCGTCGACGATGGTGCCGCCTCGGATGACCAGATCAAACGTTTGCATGGCTCTCTCCTTCCACGGTGACGTTGATTGACTGAACCGATGCTAAACCTCCGGCCTCATCGTCGACCAGCGGTTAGATGAACGAATCGCTCAGACCTTTCCGTCCCAATGGAAGCGATGCATGAACCGATGCAGGAGCGGCGTAACGATGAGTGCGGCCGTGACGATGAACACGAGCCCGGCATATAACGCGTACACGCCGGCGAACAGTTTGCCAGGATCTGTTTGCGGTGGATTGACCGGCCCCATGCCACCGAGAAGCATGGCGGAGTTGAGGAATGCATCGACCCACGACAGCCTCTCGAATACGACATACCCAAGCATGCCTATTGCAAGAGAGAGGACTAGAAGACCACATGCCGCAGCCACGTGCGTTGCGACCCGCTGAATGAACTCAGCTCGTGGCAGTAGTGCCTGACTTCGGGATTCGTACATGGCTGGGTAGGATGGGTACTTAGATGCGCCGCGCTCTGCGAACCATCCCCGCCAATCGGCTACCGCTAGCGCGCGTGCACCCTCACCGGAACTTCCGAATAGCCCTTCACGAAGTTCGACCGCACGCGCACCGGTTCCCCAACCAACTCCACGAAGCTGAAGCGCTTCAGAATCTCTTCCCACACCACGCGCAGTTGCATCTCGGCCAGCCGATTCCCCATACACCGGTGAATGCCAAACCCAAACGACAGATGCTGCCGCGCCTTCGGCCGGTCGATCATGAACGCGTGCGGATTCGGAATCGCTTTTTCATCGCGATTGCCGGAGATGTACCACATCACCACTTTGTCGCCTTTTTTGATCTTCTTGCCCTTCAGCTCGACATCCTGTGTCGCGATGCGGCGCATGTGCGCGAGCGGCGTTTGCCAGCGGATGATCTCCGAGACCATGTTCGGAATGAGCGACGGATCTTTGCGCAGCTTGTCGTACTGATCCGGATTCTGATTGAGCGCGACCACACCGCCGCTGATCGAATTGCGCGTGGTGTCGTTGCCGCCGACGATCAGCAGAATCAGGTTGCCGAGGTATTCCATCGGCGGCATGTTCTTCGTCGATTCGCCGTGCGCCATCATCGAGATCAGATCGGTGCCGCTGGTCGTCTGCACGCGCTGATTCCACAGCACGGTGAAGTACTCGAGGCACTTCAGCAGTTCGGCGCGGCGTTCGTCTTCGGAACCATAGAGTCCCGATGTTTCATCGGCCGTGATGAGGTCGCTCCAGTACGTCAGCTTGCGGCGGTCTTCCCAAGGGAAGTCGAACAGCGTCGCGAGCATTTGAGTCGTCAGTTCGATCGACACTTTGTCGACCCAGTTGAACGTTGCGTTCTTCGGCAGCGAGTCGAGAATCAGGCCGGCGCGTTCGCGGATGGTGCTTTCCATCTTCGCGAGGTTCGGCGGCGCAACCACGCCGCTAACGGTTTTACGCTGCATGTCGTGCTTTGGCGGATCCATCGCGATGAACATCGGCAGCTCGAAGTCGGCATCCTGATCGTCGATGCCGATACCGCCTTCGGACGAAAACAGATCGTGGTGCGTGTCCACGAACATGATGTCTTCGAACGTGGTGATCGACCAGAACGGTCCGTGCTCACTTTCCGGCGTGTAGTGCACCGGATCTTCTTTGCGAAGGCGCTCGAAGTACGGCCAGATCGTGTTGTCGCGGAAACGGTCCGGATTTGCGATGTCGATCTTGTCGAGTGGAACGGAATACGCGTCGTTGGAATTGCGGATATCGAGTGCTTCGCTCATCACTGCTTCCTCAAATCTGAAATTGCGGCAGTTGTACGACCAGGCCGTCGAGTTCGTCGCGCACTTTGATCTGGCACGACAGCCGCGAGTTCTTGTCTCGCTCCGGGTTCATGTCGAGCATCGACTCTTCCTGATCGCTCGGCTTGCCAACCACCTTCATCCACTTCTCGTCGACGATCACGTGACACGTGGCGCACGAACATTCGCCGCCGCAGTCCGCATCGATGCCGGGCACGAGATTGTCGATGGCCGCGTTCATCACCGATATGCCGTTTACGGCGTCTACTTCGTGCTGTTTTCCGTTGTGTTCGATGAATCTGATCTTGGCCACCGCAGATTTCCTTCGTAGTCGGTTGATTCGTGGTGCGTTGTCGGCGCACGGGAGCCGGGATCATACCTCACGGTTCAAGCCAACCCCATGAAGCGGCGTGGGTTATCAACCACTACTTTGTGAGCGACATGTGATCCCGCCGAATCGAGGGTCTGCGGCACGGCTTCATAGGCGCCGGGAGGAGGCGCACCACGTCTCGGCGAAATGTGCGCGGATCGGCATCCTAGGCGGGCCACAATGCATTCAGGTAGCGTTCAGCGGTGCGGCTCGATGATCGAGCCCGGGCTGAATCAGAATCACGACGATGCGTAACTCGAGATACCGAACGAAAGTCTGGATCCTGCTCTGCACCCTGCTGTGCAGCGGCGCGGTATGGGCGGAAGAAGAGATGGATCCGCCCGATCGCGTCGCGCGCTTGAGCTTCGTGAACGGCACGGTGTCGCTGGCGCCGGCCGATTCGGACGACTGGTCCGATGCGCTGCTGAATCGCCCGGTCACCACGGGCGATCGCCTGTGGGTGGATGCCGGCGGTCGCGCCGAAGTGCAGATCGGCACGTCCACTCTTCATCTCGACGAGAACACCGGCCTCGCCTTCCTGACGCTCGACGACGACACACTGCTGCTGCGCCTCACGGACGGCGGCATCGCGGTGCACGTGCACACGCTCGAAACGAACGAGAGCGTGCAGATCGAAACGCCCAACGCGATCGTCGTTCTGCGCCAACCCGGCGAGTACTCGATCGATACCGAAGATGACGGCGATCGCACCATCGTGAAAACGCGCAGCGGCGAAGCGGAAGTGACCGGCGTGGATTCGAACCAGCACGGCTACATCGTCGACGCGAACGAGCAAGGCATCTTCACCGGCAGCGACGAATTGAGCTCGGTGATGACGCAAGCCGGCCGCCGCAGCACCTTCGAAACGTGGGCATACGAACGCGAAGCCCGCGCCAATCAATCGGTGGCGGCGAACTATGTGCCGGCGGGCGTGGTCGGTTATCAGGATCTCGATTCGTACGGCACCTGGAGCAACGACGTCGAATACGGCAACGTCTGGCAGCCGAGCGCGTCGTACGTGTTCACGGACTGGGCGCCATATCGCTACGGCCGCTGGTTGTGGGTACAGCCCTGGGGCTGGACGTGGATCGACGATGCGCCGTGGGGTTATGCGCCGTTCCACTACGGTCGCTGGACGTATCTGCGGCAGCGCTGGTGCTGGGTACCGGGGCCGCGCCACGTGCGCGCCTCCTATGCACCGGCGCTGGTTGCG
>JANLUG010000792.1:0-3366 GCA_031363335.1 Gammaproteobacteria bacterium | reverse complement strand
TCGACGAGCCGACGAACCACATGGACATCGAAGCGATCACCGCACTCGAAGAGATGTTGCTCGCTTATCAGGGCGCTACCGTGTTCATCACGCACGACCGTACGCTCATCCGCCGCCTCGCGACGCGCATCGTCGAACTCGATCGCGGCCAGCTCGTATCGTTCCCGGGCAACTACGACGAATACCTCGTCCGCAAGCAGCAGATGCTCGACGTCGAGGCGCGCGAGAACGCGAATTTCGACAAATTCCTCGCAGAGGAAGAAGTCTGGATCCGCCAGGGCATCAAAGCGCGGCGAACCCGGAACGAAGGACGCGTGCGCAGGCTCGAGGCGCTACGCGACGAACGGCGGCAACGCGTCGGTCTGCAGGGTGCGGTGAATTTCGACCTGGACAGTACGGGGCGCTCCGGTCAGATCGTCGCCGACCTCGATGCGGTCAACTTCGACTACGGCGGCCAGATGCTCGTGCGCGACCTGACGATGACGATCCGCCGCGGCGACCGCATCGGCATCATCGGCCCGAACGGTTGCGGCAAAAGCACGCTGCTGCGCCTGATGCTCGGGCAACTCGCGCCGCAGAGTGGACACGTCAGGCTCGGCACGCAATTGAAGACCGCGTACTTCGACCAGCAGCGCGCGCAACTCGATCCGGACAAGACGGTACGAGAGAACGTCAGCGAAGGCTCGGACACCGTAACGATCGGCGGTCGCAAAAAACACGTCATCGGCTATCTCGGCGACTTTCTGTTCCCGCCGGAGCGCGCCAACTCGCCGGTGGCCAGCCTTTCCGGCGGTGAACGCAACCGATTGTTGATGGCGAAACTGTTCACGCAACCCGCGAATCTGCTGGTCTTCGACGAACCGACGAACGACCTCGACGCGGAAACGCTCGAACTGCTCGAAGAACTGCTGGCTGAGTTCACCGGCACGCTGCTGCTCGTAAGCCACGACCGCACCTTCATCGACAACGTCGTCACGAGCATTCTCGCCTTCGAAGGTGACGGTGTGTGGGGCGAATATGTCGGCGGCTATCAGGATTGGCTGCGACAGAAGCGTGTCCGGAACGCGCCGAAGGCGTCCGCGCCCGCAGCGCAACGTGCCGCACCGGCAAAAGCAGGCGCGCCGAAAAAGCGGCTGAGCTACAAGGAGCAGCGCGAGCTCGATGCGATGCCGCAAACCATCGATGCGCTCGAAACGGAACAACAGGCGCTGCAGCAACGCATCGCCGAACCCGATTTCTATCGTCAGGAAAAGGCGGCAATCGCCGAAGTGCTGGCGACGCTCGACCAGGTCAACGAGAAGCTCGCGACCGCATACGCGCGTTGGGAGAAGCTGGACAGCGGCTCTTGAAGCCGTTCCACCTCTATCTGCTCGGCACCGGTTCGTGGTTCCTCGCGTTCGGCATTCAATCCGTGATGTTCGCGTGGCTAGTAACGATGGAGCTGCACGAATCGCCGCAGATGGTGGGCATCGCGCAGATGACGATGTTGATTCCCACCATGCTGCTGATTCTCATCGGCGGCAGTCTCGCCGACATCGTCGGCGGGCGACGTATCGTGATCGTCGCGCAGAGCATCGCCGCATTGCCGCCGCTGTTTCTGTGCATCGTCGTGCTGACGGGCAACCTCAGCTTCAAGGCGATGATCTACTACGCCATCATCATGGGCACTGCACAGGCGTTCGTTACGCCGTCGCGCGACGGACTGTTGAATCAGGTTGCAGAAGGCGGCATCCAGCCTGCAGTGGTGCGCGCCAGCATGATGCAGTTCGGCGTACAACTCGCCGGGCTCGGCATCGCGTCATTGGCCGAACGGGTCGGCCCGATGCCGATCCTGCTGGTGCAAGCGCTGGTGTTGGCCGTCGGTGTGCGGTTCTTTTCGCAAATCCCCGATCGGCCGGCGCAGGTTGCCCAGGAACACCATCGGCTGCGCGACATCGGTCGTTCGATCGCGGAGGGCTACCGGACGATTGCCGCGTCGCCGGCGATGCGGATAACGGTGCTGCAGAGCTGCGCGATGGGCATGTGCTTCATGGGGTCTTACATCGTCACGCTGCCGCTGCTCGTGCGCGAGTACTACGCCGGTTCGGCGGCCGATCTGGCGTTCATGAACGCCGCGAACGCGTTAGGCCTCGTCACGACGATTTTCATGCTGATCCGGTTCGGCGACATCCGCCGCCAAGGTCGCGCGCTGTTGCTCGCGCAAGGTCTCGGCGCCGTGATGCTTGGCGCAATCGGCATCGGTGTCAGCTTCTCGGTGTTGTGCGGGCTGATCTTTCTGTGGGGAATGGGCGGCGGTATTGCGATGAGCATGGCGCGCACGATCATGCAGGAAGAGGCTCCACCGAACCAACGCAGCCGCGTGATGAGCTTTTACTCGTTCGCATTCATGGGCTCCGGCCCGATCGGTGCGCTCGTCAACGGATTTCTGGTGCAAGCCATCGGTCCGCGCGGCGCGCTCGCCGTTGCATCGTTCGTGATGTTCGCGGTAGTCGCGCTGATCGCGACGAAGTCGCGACTGTGGCAACTCGATCCCACGCAGCGATCGACTCAGGCGAGCAGCGCCGTAACGGCCTCGTTGGAATAAGGCTCCGCCGGTAATGCATCGGGGCCGATGAACGGCGTCAGCATGGCGAGCGATTCCGGTGCCATCGCGCGACGTCTCTCGCCGACGCGCTGGCGGCGTTCGCGCGCGGCGCTGTCGAATTCCGCGTCGACT
Source organism: Gammaproteobacteria bacterium (assembly GCA_031363335.1). GTDB lineage: Bacteria > Pseudomonadota > Gammaproteobacteria > Pseudomonadales > Azotimanducaceae > DATJGR01. Next base: position 650 of record JANLUG010000792.1, on the reverse strand, counting down.
ATCGCGGTGAGCCGCGCGGCGATGCGCAACCGCCGCATGCGTTCCTTGCGCTCCGTGGCGTATGGAACGAATGCGTCGGTCGTCCAGTTGCTGCTGGTAAGCAGAATGTCGCGCACGATGCGTACGTCGCGGTGCGTGATCGACAGACCCTGGCCAGTGATAGGGTCGTTCCGGCCGGCCGCGTCGCCGATCAGCACAACACCCTCCGCGTAGGGCGCATCGATCCAGGTGTCGTTGTTCGGATAGACCAGACACGGGCCGATCGGCCGGCCCGCTGCGATCGCGTCGCTGCCCGGCACGGACTTCAGGCGAAACGCTTCGAGAAACCGCTGCGGACCCTGGGCGCCCGCGAGCCGCGTCTTCTGTTCGAGACCGAAGCCGATATACAGCCGGATGCGCCCTTCTCCCTGCGGGAACGCCAGCACGTTCACGTCGCCCTCGGTCGAGATGAACTGCGTGTCGTCACGCCATTGCGGGACGTTGTCCACCAACATGCCGGAGAAACGATGGTGCGGTTCGTCCTGCTGCAGGCTCGCGCCGATCTGTTCCGCGGTTTTACCATGCCGTCCATCGGCGCCAACGACCAGGCGCGGGCGCAGCGTCGTCGTCTTGCCGTCGTGGACATAGGTGACGGTCGGCGGCGCGCCCGG
>JANLUG010000771.1:0-5346 GCA_031363335.1 Gammaproteobacteria bacterium | reverse complement strand
GCTCGAAATGGAACTCCGGATAATGGGCGGCCACCTCGTCGAGTTGATGATCCAGCATTCCCGACATCACCAGCGCACCACCCGGCCTGACCAGCTGCGTCAGAACCGGCGCGAGCGTCATCAAGGGTCCTGCGAGGATGTTGGCGAGCACGAGATCGTGGGCCGTCGTTGCCAATCCATCGGGCGCGATTATCGTCATCCGTTCCGAGGCGATGCCATTGTAGGTTGCGTTCGCCCGCGTCGCGAGGCACGCCTGCGGATCGTGATCGACGGCGATTACGTGCGCCGCACCGAGTAGCAGCGCCGCAATGCCGAGGATGCCGGAGCCGGCACCATAGTCGACCACCGAGCATCCGTCGATCGACTGCTGCGCGAGCCAGTCGAGACACATCGCGGTGGTCGCGTGCCCGCCTGTGCCGAAGGCGAGCCCCGGGTCGATGCGCAGTACCGCGGCTTCGCCTTCCGGTGGCGGCGCGTCGCACGGCAGCACCCAGAGTCGACCGCCAAAGCAGTGCTCAACGGCGTGATTGCGCCAGGTATGGGACCAGTCCGCGTCCTCGACGAACCGCACGTCGAGAGTGGTGCGCTCGTGCGAATCGCCAAGTTCCGCGACGAGTTGCGCGCGAACTGACGCCACGTCGGTATCGAGCGGGAACAACGCATCGAGTTCGGCGTGCGGCCACAGCGGCATTTCACCCGGGCCGGGTTCGAGCACGGGTGCGTCCCCGGCATCGCGCACGGCGATCGACTCGGCACCGAGTTCCAGCAACAGGTCCGACAACGCTTCGATCCGCGCTGCGGGCAACGACAGCCGGATGCTCAACCACGCCATTGCGTCACTCGATGCGGGACGGTTATTCGATACGGAACAGCGGCGTGCCGGTTTCTACCGGCGATGCATCTTCCGCATTCATTTCGACGACGCGTCCGGCGCGTTCGGCCTCGATCTGATTCATCATCTTCATGCTCTCGATGATGCACAGCACATCACCGACCGCGACGGTCTGACCGACCCGGACGAACGGCCGCTCTCCCGGCGCGGGTGCGCAATAGAAGGTACCGGTGAGAGGCGCCCGAACGATGAAGCCGCGCGCCGGGCGAGCGGCCGGGCGCGCGGCGGTAGACGCCGCATCGGCCGGCGCGGCTGGAGCGCCGCTCTTCGGCGCCAACGGTCGCGCGATTCGGATCGACTCTTCGCCGGTGCGGACTTCGAGTTCGGATATGCCGGATTCTTCGACCATTTCGATCAGCTTCTTGATCTTGCGAAGATCCATCGACGTCATGCCTCCAGCGCGTCCATCGCGTCCATCGCGTAGGTGAGAGCGTATTCGTAACCCCGCGCACCCAACCCCGAGATCACACCGCGTGCTACATCCGAAAGATAGGAATGCTGCCGGAAGTCTTCGCGCGCGTGCACATTCGAAAGGTGGACTTCGATGAACGGAATTTCCACGCCGAGCAGCGCATCGCGCAATGCGACGCTGGTGTGAGTGAACGCACCCGGATTGAACACGATATAGCCGACGCCTTCGCCCTTCGCCGCGTGGATGCGATCGACGAGCGCGTGCTCGGCGTTGCTTTGCAGGCTCGCGACGGTGTGGCGCCGCGACTTTGCCAACTTGGTGAGGCGCGCGTCGATGTCGGCAAGCGTGTCGGTGCCGTAGATTTCCGGCTCACGGCTACCGAGCAGGTTCAGATTCGGGCCATGTAAGACGAGTAATTTGGCCATTGGCGCCGCCGGTCACGAGACCGCGGGATTGTCGCCGAACGGCGCCGCCGGTGCCAGGCGCCGCGGGCCGGCGTCGACTCAAACGCCGGAGAGAACGCGACCGAGGTGGCGCTCGAATGCGCCGCGGTCCATCTCACCCTGCATCCGCAGCGCGCTGATCTCGCGGCCGTCGAGGCCGAAGAACAACATACTCGGGGGTCCGAACAGACCGATGTGATGCAGCAGCTCCTGATCGAGCGGATCGTTCGCGGTGACGTCGGCTTGCAGCAACTGGAAACGACCCAACTGAGCCGCAATCGCCGGTTCGGAGAAGACGTTGCGCGCCATCACTTTGCACGAGATGCACCAGTCGGCGTAGAAGTCGAGCGCAACGGGCTTGCCGGCCTGCTCGGCCGCTGCGATTTCCGCTTCGAGCGCTGCGACGCCGCGCACCCGCTTCCACTGCACCTCGTTCGAACGCACTTCGGTCGTATCGGGCTGCGCCGTCGCCTGCGCCATTCCGGACAGAGGCGCGAGCGGATCGTTCGCGCCGCTTGCGGCACCGATCAACAGCAACACACCGTAGACGAACGTGAACGCGCCGGTCGCTTTCCACAATTGGCCCCAACCCTGCCGCGGTGAAAAGTCGAGCGCGCCCAGATAAACGCCGACGCCAATCGCGAGGATTGCCCACAACAACAACGTCATCTGCGCAGGGATTACCCGTTCCAACAACCAAACGGCGACGCCGAGCAGCAATACGCCGAACACCGCCTTGACGTCGTTCATCCATGCGCCGGCGCGCGGCAACAGATGCGCGCAGCTCGAACCGATCAACAGCAACGGCGCGCCCATGCCGAGACCGAGCGCAAGCAATGCGCTGCCGCCCAGTAACGCATCACCGGTGGAGCTCAGATAGATCAAGGCACCGGCGAGCGGCGCAGAAAGGCACGGCGAGACAACCAGGCTGGACAGGCTTCCCATGAGCGCAACACCGGCATGCACGCCGCCGCGCTGGTTCTGAGCGATCGAGTTCACGCGGTTCTGCCAGGCCTGCGGCAGCTGAAGTTCGTAGAAACCGAACATCGAGAACGAGAGGAGCACGAATACGATCGCAAACACGATCAGCACCGGCGCCGATTGCAGCGCCGCCTGCAGATTCATACTCGCACCGAACAATCCCACCACGACGCCGAGCGTCGCGTAAGTGAATGCCATTCCGAGCACATAGGCCAACGAAAGCGTAAAGGCGCGAACGCGAGTGACCGAACTGCCTTGTCCGACGATGATGCTCGACAAGATCGGTACCATCGGGAAAACGCAGGGCGTGAATGCGAGCAGGATGCCCGACCCGAAGAAGATGCCGAGCGCCAGGAACAGGTTGCCGTTGGCGAGCACACCGGCGAGATGCTGCTCCTCGGTCTTGTCGCCGATCCCTGCACTCGGCCCTGCCGCAATGCCGGCATCACTCTTGGCAGCCGTCGACGGCGCGATCGCCTGCGCCGGGAACGACACATGCTTCGTCTTCGGCGGATAACACAGGCCGCGATCCGCGCAACCCTGGTAGGTGATCGTCGCTTCGAAGGTGTCGCCCGCACCCGTTCGCGTCACCGGAACGCGCGCAGACACATTGTGGTAGTAGACCTGCACTTCACCGAAGTACTCGTCGTTCTTGATCTTGCCTTGCGGGATTTCCGGATCCCCGAGCGCGAAGGCGCTACCCGGCGGCACTGTGAATTCGAACCGATGGCGATACAGGTAGTAGCCGTCGGGCATTTGCCATTGCGCCTGAAGCGCACCGTCCTTCAGCTCGGCCGAAAGCACGAACGCCTGGTCCGCGGACAGGAACTCCGGTTCCTCTTCGAGCGGGTTGGAGAGCCCGCCGCCGAGATCGGCAGCAAACACGGCGGGTGCGAAGAGCACCAGCCACAACAGGATCCGTCTGTCTTGAAGCATGCCTTAGCTCATCCGCGGCGACATTGTTGCCACCCGTGTGGGACACAACGTCCGGGGTGCGGTTCCATTGTAACTGTCTCCCTGATCACTATAAGGTGCGCCACTGCATGGGACGTGACGAAGTCCGCGTGACAGATGCGAAGGCTCCTGCTGAATGGATCGTAACGTGATGTGCTGCGCAGTCCGCAGCGTCGTCTTCACGGGGCTGCTGCTGCTCAGCGCATGCGCCGCCCCCGCGCCTGCCCCGGCGCCGGCGCCGCCACCCCAACCCGCCCCCGCTGCGCCGCCCCAGCCGCCGTCGGCCAAGATGTCGTTCGCCGACGCGGACCGGCTCGACGCGTTGCTCGAGAAAGGCGATCGCGCACTCAAGGACAATCGCCTGCTGACGCCGATCGACAACTGCGCGTACGACTTTTATCGCGAAGCGCTGGTCGTCGCGCCGGATCATCCGGCCGCGCTCCATGGATTGCAGCGCGTCGCCGAGCGCTATGTCGCAATGGCCGAGCTGGCCGCAGAAAAAGGCCAGTACGACACCGCGCGGAAAATGCTCGATCACGCCCGGCTGGTCGATCCGGAACTCGACAGCATCGACGTCGCGCAAGCGCAGATCAAAATGCGCAGCACCGCGCAACGCGACCACACCTCACTCGACCCGGAACAGCTCTCGGCGCACACCGCCGAACTCTCCGCCCGCTTGAAGGCACTTGGTACACGCGCCAAATCGCGCGATGACTGGGTCGTAATCCGCGCCCGCAATGACGCAGAGGGTCGCTGGATCTATCAACAGATGGCGGACTCACCCGGCGACCGCCGGATCCGTGCTGAACTGACCCTGGGTACCCCGCCCGGCGTCGATCTGCTGCAACTGCATGCGGAACCGGAGGCTGCCGAACCGGCGCCCGCCCAACCGGAGAAGGAGACCGAGTGAAACAACGTGTTGTCTTCGTTTGGGCGGCCCTGCTCGCGGTAACGGCGTGCGGGCCGTCGGAGCCGATTGCTGTTAAAGACGCATGGCTGCGTCCGCCGGCACCGGGTCTCGCAGTGGCCGCCGGCTACTTCGACATCGTCAACCGGACAGCGACGTCGATCGACCTCGTCGGCGCTCGCACCGACGCAGCCGGATCGATCGAGATGCACACCGAATCGCACGAAGGCGACATGATGCAGATGCGGCAACTCGATAAAGTTGCGCTAGCGCCGAATCAAACGGTTTCGTTCAGTCCCGGTGGAAGCCACCTCATGCTGTTCGAGTTCACCGGCGTGACTTCGAAACAGATACCGATCACGCTGCTGTTTTCCGACGGATCGCAGCGAACGGTGTCGTTCGACGTCCGCACGCTCACTGGAGAGAGCCCACCGTGAACTGGAAGTTCTGGCAGACGAGCAACGCAACCGGAGACGCAACCGGGACCGCAACCAGAATGGTCGGCTGGATCGGGCGGATCGCCGCGTTGGTCGTCACCGGCTATCTCATCGTCTGCATCGGATTGGGCTGGTGGTGGGACTACGAACCGGATTCCTTTTCGGTCGACGACAACGCACAGACCCACGCAATCCAAAAAGGCGTCACCGTCGTTACCGGCTACACAACTGCGGCGACCGTCGCACGCCTTGCTGAAACGCTGCTGGACAAGCGCGGCGGATACCTCTCGAACGACATCTTTCCGCCGGGCGTCTGGCTC
>JANLUG010000587.1:0-4637 GCA_031363335.1 Gammaproteobacteria bacterium | reverse complement strand
TTCGCCGAGCACCAACGCAAACAGTAGTGCGCCGGTTGCCGGAAACGCGGCGGACGTGAACAGGCGCCGAATCGATACCCCGGCCGCGCGCAGCACGGTGAGTTCGCCCTGGCTGGCCAACTGCCCCAACCCCACCAACGTGCCGAGAAAGGCGACGTACGGGATCAACTCATAGATACGTCGCGGTAACGTCAGCAACACGTACACCACCGCTTGGCCGAGTCCGTAGCCGACGTATTTCTCGCGCAATTCGTCGACGAGTTGAAACACGATGTTCAAACCGACGAACGCAATCAACACCACGATCATCGCCTTGACGACGGTGCGACTGACGTACCGGTCGATGAGCAGAATCAACGCGTCAATCCACGTGCGGTCGGTTCATTCGTCGCAGCAATACCACGCCAACCGCCGCGAATGCGGCGTGCGCCGGCCACATCCCGACCGCATTCGACAGGTATCCGACGGCAAGCGCGTTGCGGTTCACCAGCAGCACGAAGTAGTACGCGAGGAACGCGAGCACGGCGGGGACGATCCGCGCGAACCGACCCTCGCGCGGCCGTACCCTCGCGAGCACGAAGCCGATGGGAACCGCGATCAGCGTCATCAGCGGCAGCGCGAAGCGCCAATGCAGTTCCGCCGTGGAACGCGGGTCGTCGCGCCGCAATAAACTCGTCGGCTGGGCATCGAGCTCGATGTCCGCCAATGCGGGATCGCGCTGCTCGATGCGTTGACTCAGCGTTTCGAACCTGACGACCCGGAACGGCGTCCGGCCGATCTCGCCTTCGTAACGTCGTCCCGCGCGAAGCAGCATGAACCGGCTGCCCGTAATGGCGTCGATGTACTGGGTGCCGCGCTGCGCCCAGATCGTCACGCTGTGGCCCTGCACTTCCGCGGCGATGAACACCCGCGACAGTTCCCGCTTGTCGGGCGACGCGGATTCGGAATACGTCACGCGCGCGCCATCGTTGAAGCTGTGGAACACGCCAGGTGTCATGGTTTCGAACTCGCGCTCGACGCGTTCCGAGGAGAGAAACCGTTCGAGCGCGCCGAGCGCGCGAGGCGTGACCTGTACCGACAGGCAGACCACGGCCGATGCAACCACCAGCGCGCTGACACCGATCCACAACATCACCTGTGCCGGCGAGCTGCCGCTCGTGACCAGCACCGTCATCTCCTGGTCTGCGTACAAGCGCGCAGCAGTGAGCACGAGCGCGATGTAGAAGGAAAACGGCAACGTCAGTTGCAGAAACTCCGGCACGCGCAGCGCGATGATCCGCAGCAGCGCATCCGCGGAATGTTTGCCGAGCGCGGCGTCTTGCAGGTAGCCCATGAATCGACCGCCGAGGGCGATGACCAACAACACCACCGCGGTGACGAAGAACACCGCCAACAACTCGCGGGAAACGTATCGGAACGCGATGCCCATCTATCTGTGTCCGCCCGCTCGGTGCCGAAGTCGTTTGAGTGTCGTGCCGCGCGGCTTTTCAATTAAACTTGCGCGCAGAAAACGCCGACAAGACTGGGGATTATGAAGTATTCGACGAAGACCGGAAAACTCGATGATCTGCGCACCGATTGCCTGATCGTCACGCTGCGGGGGGCGAAGTCCGTCGCCCACTCGCTCGCGCTCGACGACTACCTCGCTGCATCCGCTCACGACTTCATCGACAAACCGGGCCGCACGCAACTGATCACGCTACCGAAATCGACACAGGTCCGCCGTCTGTTGCTGGTCGGCATCGGCGACGACGCCGAACTGGCAGCCGGCGACTTTCGCAAGATCGTCGGCGCGATCGGCGCCACATTGAAGAGCGCCCCGGTGCGAGATGCGGTGCTCGCCATCGATGCGTTCAAAGTGGCCGGCTACGACGGCTATCAGAAGGCGCGCGTCGCGTTGGCGTTGCTGTCCGCGCAGCTGTATCGATTCGCCGCGTCGAAGCAACAAGACGAAACGCCGCCGGCGCAGATCATGCATCTGGCGATTCATTGCGATTCGCGCAGCCGCGCCGGCAGCACGCGCGCCGTACGCCATGCGCAGGCGCTCGACGTCGGAATGGCGTTCGCGCGCGACCTCGGCAACCAGCCGCCGAACATCTGTAACCCGACCTATCTCGCACGCGAAGCGAAGAAGCTCGGGCGATCGCCGGGCAATCGCGTGCGTGTAAAGGTGATCGACGAGCGCGACATCGAAGCGCTCGGTATGGGCGCATTCATGTCCGTTACCCAGGGCAGCGCGACGCCCGGCAAGCTGATCATCGTCGAGTATCGCGGTGCGGCGGCTAAAGCCGCACCGGTGGTGCTCATCGGAAAAGGCATCACATTCGACACCGGCGGCATCAGCTTGAAGCCGCCGCCGGCAATGGACGAGTTGAAGTTCGACATGTGCGGCGCGGCCGCGGTGTTGGGAACGACGAAGGCCGTCATCGACGCGAAGCTGCCGATCAATCTCGTTACGCTGGTTGCCGCGGCGGAGAACATGCCTAGTGGAAGCGCGAGTCGACCGGGTGACGTCGTCAAATCGATGTCGGGGCAAACGATCGAGATTCTGAACACCGACGCCGAGGGGCGGTTGGTGCTCTGCGATGCATTGACGTACGCGGAACGCTACAAACCGAAGGCCGTGATCGATGTCGCCACGTTGACGGGTGCCTGCGTCGTGGCGCTGGGTGCACACGCCAGCGGTTTGTTCGCCAACGACGAAGCGCTGGCGACGGACCTCCTCGGCGCCGGCGAATTCATCTGGGACCGCGCGTGGCAACTGCCCGTGTGGGACGACTATCAGCAGAGTCTGAAAAGCAACTTCGCCGACATGGCGAACGTCGGCGGCCGCGACGCGGGCGCCGTTGTCGCCGCGTGTTTTCTATCGCGTTTCGCCAAACAGTTCGCATGGGCGCACCTCGACGTGGCCGGCAGCGCCTATACATCGGGTCCGGCGAAGGGTTCGACCGGACGACCGGTTCCGCTATTGTTTCAATACATCCTGAATCGGGCCTGAGCGCATTTGACGCGCGTCGACTTCTACATTCTGCCGGACGTCGACCTGGAGGCGCGGCGCCGCTTTGCGTGTCGATTAGCCCACAAAGCGGTTGCGGTTGGTCAGCGCGTGCACATTCACGTGGCGGATCTCGAAGCCGGGCGCGATCTCGACGGCCTGATGTGGGAATACCCCGATCATCGATTTCTGCCGCACGGAATCGCCGGTCAGCCGACCAGCATCAACGCACCTGTCGTCATCGACCATCGCGAGCCCGCGACCGGTGCGGATCAACTGTTGATCAATCTGGACGCTCTCATTCCGTCGTTTTTCGGCCGCTTCGAGAGAGTTGCCGAAATCGTCGTGCAGTCGCTGCGCGAAGATGGACGCGATCGCTACAAATATTATCGCGACAGAGGCTATCCTCTGTTTCATCACGACATCGACCCGTCCGAAGACCGCTGATGAAAAAGCCGAAACCGACCGCACGGGAGAGCGAGACACAGAACAAGCTCCTCGGCGATCTCGAGTCGATCCGCGCGCTGTTGGACGTGCCGTCGGATTCGGCGTCCGCGCCAGACGACAGCGATGACGTGCCGGTGCTCGAAGACATGGTTGAAGGCGCATTCACCGTCAACGAATCGGTGCTGACCAGCCGCTCGTCGTTCGACGACGGCGTGGCTGCCGGCGCCGGCAAATCGGGACTGGCGGACGACACCATCAAGGCGCTGCTCGGCGACGAGTGGCGCGCGCAGGCTCGCAAGATCCTGTCCGACGCACGATCCACCGTAGAGGGTTCCGGCGGCGATTGGTCCGCGGCACAGCTGAACTCGCTGAACGAATCTTTGAAGGTGCGCATCGACCGTACGCTGGATGACTGGTTGGTCGAAATGATGAACAGCCGCATCGACGACCTACGGACACGTCTGCTCACGATCCTCGAACACGAACTTGCACAATTCACCCGCGTACTCACCGACAAAGAGCAACATGGAAAGTAGTTTCGACCCGCACGCCCTCGAACAATCGCTGTATCGCGAGTGGGAACAGGCCGGCTACTTCGAACCGAACGGCAACGGCAAGCCGTACTGCATCATGATTCCACCGCCGAACGTGACCGGTTCGCTGCACATGGGGCACGCGTTCCAGCACACCATCATGGATACGCTGGTCCGCTACCGACGCATGAAGGGCGACCGGACGCTGTGGCAGATGGGCACCGACCACGCCGGCATCTCCACGCAGATGCTCGTGGAGCGCCAACTCAACGCGAAGGGCCAGACGAAGGCCGAACTCGGGCGCGAAGCGTTCATCGACAAAGTCTGGGAATGGAAAAAAACGTCCGGTGGACGCATCTCGGAGCAGATTCGCCGGATGGGTTCGTCGCTCGCGTGGAGTCGCGAACGCTTCACGATGGACGACGGCTTCTCGAACGCGGTGCGCGAAGTATTCGTGCGCCTCTACGACGAAGGCCTGATCTACCGCGGCCGCCGTCTCGTCAACTGGGATCCGGAACTGAAGACCGCGATTTCGGACCTCGAGGTCGACAACACCGAGGAGCAAGGCAGTCTCTGGCATTTCAAATATCCGATCGCCAAAGATCCGAACGATGGCGCACCTGATCAGTTCATCGTGGTGGCGACGACGCGGCCGGAGACGA
>JANLUG010000687.1:0-3953 GCA_031363335.1 Gammaproteobacteria bacterium | reverse complement strand
TCAGCGCGACCGCGACGATCCAGAGGTACCAGCGCATGTCGCGGCGACCCCACCGGTCGGCGAGAAATCCGCCCAACGTCATGCCGGCGCCGCCGGCGAGGCCGATGATGAGGCCCAGCCACTTGCCGATCTCGGCGGTGCTCATGCCGTGCGAGCGGATCAGGAACGACGGCATCCAGTTGACGAAGCCGTATCCGACGAAGGCGGTCAGCGCGCGACTTCGCAGGGTAGTAGTCCGCGATCATCAAGTGCGACGCCGGCGAACAGCCTGCTTCACCGACACCGACGCCAATCCGCGCAATCAGCAGATGCCAGAAGTTCGTTGCAAGCCCCGACAGCGCCGTCATGGCGCTCCAGACCGTGAGCGATACCGCGATCAGGTTGCGCCGGTTGCTGCGATCGGCGATCCGCGCAATCGGCATCCCGAGGAATGCGTAGAAGAACGCGAACGCAAATCCGGTGAGCAGACCGAGCTGCGTATCCGACAGGCCGAGGTCGAGTTTGATCGGTTCGAGCAGAATCGACAGGATCTGGCGGTCGATGAAGTTGAAGGTATATACGACCACGAGAACGCCCAGCACGTACCGCCGCGTCGTGTCATCGATCTTCAAAATACGCTCCCCGTTCCCGACACGCCGACTATTTGCCGATCTGCCCTTTCAGTAGTTTTTCGATCTTCTCGCCATACGGCGGTCGCAAACCGACGAGCCCAGCGAGATCGATCTTCGACTGCGTGAAGATCGATTTCGCATGGCTGAACGTTCTGAATCCGTCGTGGCCGTGATACGCGCCCATCCCTGACGGGCCGACTCCGCCGAACGGCAGATCTTCCTGCGCGACGTGCATGATCACGTCGTTGACGGTGACGCTGCCCGACGTGGTATGCGAAAGCACCCGTTTCTGTTCGCGCTCGTCTGCGCCGAAGTAGTACAGACCGAGCGGCCGAGCATGTTCATTGACGTAGTCGACCGCCTCTGCCACGTCGGTATACGTCTTCACCGGCATCAACGGGCCGAAGATTTCGTCCTGCATCACCTTCATTGAGTCGTTGGCATCGAGAATCAGCGTCGGCGGAATCTTGTGATGCGCCTGCTGACGGAAGTCTTCGTTAGCAGGATTGATCTCCACAATCTGCGCGCCCTTCTGCTTCGCGTCGTCGACATATTCGTTTAGACGATCGAAGTGACGTTGATTGACGATGGACGTGTAGTCGTCGTTATCGAGCAAGCTCGCGAACATCTTCTTGACCGAACGTTGCGTCGACGCGACGAACTCGCCGATGTTTTCCTTCGGCACGAAAACATAATCCGGCGCGAGGCAGATCTGTCCGGCGTTCATAGCGTGACGGGCACGAGATTCTCCGCCGCGGCGCGCATCACGTGTCGCGCGATCGACGTCGCGCCGGTGAACAACAGATGATCGAACGGCAACCCGGCGAAGTCTGCGCCGGTCTGCGGACCGCCGACGATCACCGCAATTTCGAGTTCGTCGAATGCGCCGGCAATGATCTCGGCCATGACTTGCGACGTAGCCGGCGTGTATTCCGACGGCTTGATCATGCAGCGGTTGCCCGCCGCGAGTATTCCGGCCAGCGGCGTGAACGTCAGATTCACCGGAAAATTCCACGGACTGATGACGCCGACGACGCCGAGCGGTTGATATTCGACGCGCGCCCTCGCGCCCAGCACGTTCATCGGAAAGTCGACCTTCCTCTTCTGCGGCTTCATCCATTCGACGACATGTTTCTTCGCGTGCTTCAACGGACCGATCGACGCAGCGATGTCGGTGAACAACGACTGGTGCCGCGAACGATGACCGAAGTCGGCGGACAGCGCCTCGACCAGGCGCTGTTGGTGATCGACCAGCAGCGCAATGGCCCGATCGAGCCGATCGACGCGCGTTGCGGCATCGACCTCGCCGTGCTTCAGGTAGTCGGCACGCTGCCGATCGAGCACATCGAGCATCGCCGTGCGATTCGTTTCCTGCATCGTCGTTCCCCCGTTCGAGTGCGCCGGATCATACCCAAATCCCTTGGCCCGGGCGCCGGCCGCGCGGCTATGCTTGCGCCCACGACAGAAGAAAGGGGAGACGAATATGGAACTACAAGCGGTTCAGCGCATCGGCGTAGTGGGCGGCGGTGTGATGGGCGGCGGCATCGCGCAGGTGCTGGCGCTCGCGGGATATAGCGTCACCATCCGCGATCTGACGCAACACATCCTCGATGAAACGCGCGCCGAGGTGGTCGATCGAAAATGGAGCCTCAAGCGTTCGGTCGAACGCGGCAAGTTGGGCTTCGATCTCGCCGCCGCTGCTATCGAACGGATCAGCTACACGCTGTCGCTCGAAGAGCTGCGCGACTGCGACCTCATCATCGAGGCGGTGCCGGAGAAACTCGAACTGAAGCAGCGCGTGTTCGGCGAACTCGATTCGATCATCAAGGCCGATGCGATTCTCGCGTCGAATACCTCCGGCTTCCCGATCTCCGACATCGTCGGGGCGTTGCCGGCGAAGCGGCAGACGTTGTGCGTCGGAATGCACTTCTCGAATCCGGTGCCGGTGATGCGGATGTGCGAGGTGATCTACACACCGCAGACGAGCCATACCACGATCGACACCGCGCGCGGTGTGGCGGAAAAAGCAGGACGCGCCGTATCGATGGTGAAAGACGCGCCCGGCACCTACGGGTTCATACTGAATCGCGTGTTCGCCGCAGCCTATCGTGAGGCAGCGAAGATCGTCGCCGATGGTCTCGCGACCGAAGAAGACGTCGACAAGGCGATGATCACGGGCCGCAACTGGCCGGCCGCGTTCTTCGGGCACCGCGGCGGTATCGGCAAACAGTGGTGAGCTAACGGCGCGACCGAGTCGCGCAGCACTCGGTCACGGCAGTTCTAGTTGTCTTCCACGGATAGTTGGTCAGCCGCGGCGGCGGTTGTCGTGAAGCTATCCCAGTCCGCGGTAATGAGGTCGCCTACTCGCGCGGCACTGAAGAATGCCGCCTGGCTCGACGCGCCGTGATATTCCGTTGCACCGTCGCCGGTGACGGTGACGCCGAGAATGGCAATCTGCGACGCGGCCGCGTTGACCGCGGTCACCTGGCCGCGCAGGCGCGCGTCGGAGCGCGGATCGTCGCGTTCGAGTTCGGACGCTACGGCCGTGGTTCCGTCGAGAAAGGCGCGGATCTGAACGCGATCGCCGACCGCAATGTCGCTGAACGTGAACGGCTCTGCGTTCGCGTTGCTCTGGTCTTCGAGGTCCGCGCCCTCGCGGACAACGACCGGCACGCCGAGCACGGTGAGCTGTTGCCTTGAGACGTCGATCTGCTGAACGTCGCCTTCGATACGGATCGAACCCGTCGATTTGATTTCGACGGACTGCGCTAAGAGCACCCCGCGCGCATTCACTTTGCCTTCCATTTCGACCTTCACGTTGAGGCCGAGGCTCGCGGCGCTGCCGCCTTCGAATTCCGTATTCGCATCGACCTGGGCGTGCACGCTGCCGACGTCGAAGTCGGACGTGCTGACGAAGCGCGTGATGTAGCCCTCGACCTCCGCCGAGTCCGAACCCGACAGCGAAACGCCCGAGATCGTCTCGACCTCGTCCGCAACGAACGTGCTCGCCCCCGCGTTGAAGCCGGCGGCAGCACCTTTTACCTCGACCGTATCGCCGACCCGCGGGTTGGCGTTGGCGGACGTAAAGTCGACCGTCAATGCGCCGATACGGAACGTCGTGGCGGTGACGTTCGACACGCGGCCGACCACCTGATAGTCGCCGAGCGGCGCCTTCACTTCGAGGAATGTAGCCACGATCACGCCGTTGGCATCGAGCAAACCGCTGATCTCGACCGTGTCACCCACCTTCAACGCGTTCGGCAACGCACTCGGCAACGCCGGATCGAGTCGCGCGCCGGACAGATTCGTCGACGAGTTCGTCGCAACGGCCTGCCCCATGAC
>JANLUG010000686.1:0-5896 GCA_031363335.1 Gammaproteobacteria bacterium | reverse complement strand
AAGGCCGCGTAACTTAACATCGGCCCTGGGGACATGCAAACTCAGAGGTGTCGGGGAATAGTTGTTCTGTGACAAAGAGTTATCGGGTAATTCGCGGTTGCAGCTTGCAACCCGGCCCCTGTAGAATCCGCCACCGCGATGTCGCCCGGGTGAGTGTCACCCAGCGGCGTTGTAATCGAGTTCGAGCCGGACGGGCCTTTCGAATTTGAAGGGTCGGTAGCGGCTTTATTGCGTTGGAGTGTTGCCTATTAAGAAACCAGGAGCTAAAGGCGGCGATCGTTCTCTGATCAATGAGGACATTCGGATTCCGTCAGTACGCTTGGTGGGTGCCGCTGGTGAACAGATCGGCATCGTGACTCGGGATGAAGCGCTCGCCGAAGCGCGCAAGGTGCAGATGGATCTGGTGCTGATTGCGCCGGATGCAGAACCGCCGGTGTGCAAGGTGATGGACTATGGCAAGCATCTGTTTGAGCTGAAGAAGCAGAAGTCTGCGCAGCGTAAGAAGCAGAAGCAGATCCAGGTCAAGGAGATGAAGTTTCGTCCCGGAACAGAGGAAGCCGACTATCAGGTCAAACTACGCAACCTGATTCGGTTCCTAGGCGACGGAGACAAAGCCAAGGTATCACTGCGATTCCGCGGTCGTGAGATGGTGCATCCGGAGATCGGTATGCAGCTCATGAAGCAGATCGAAGTCGACCTCGAGGAGCACGGCATTGTGGAAGCACAAGCCCGCTTCGAAGGACGGCAAGTGACCATGGTGCTGGCTCCCAAGAAAAAGAAGAAGTAGCTCGACTACTCCTGGAGCGGTACGTGCAACTGCGCGGACCGCCAATCTATCAATGCGGAGTATTTTGTAATGCCGAAATTGAAAACCAATCGCGGCGCGGCGAAGCGTTTCAGGCGCACCGCGAACGGCTATAAGCACCGCCGCGCGTACAAGAACCACATCCTGACCAAGAAGGGTCCGAAGCGGAAACGTCAACTTCGTGGCCTGGGTCAATGTTCGCCTTCGGACGTCGGTCTGCTAGACCGGATGTTGCCGAAGAAAGCGCGCTGACGGGAGAACGATATGCCAAGAGTCAAACGTGGTGTAACGGCTCACGCCCGTCACAAAAAAGTACTGAAGCTTGCGAAAGGCTACTACGGCGCGCGCAGTCGGTCGTACAAGGTAGCGAAACAAGCCGTTATCAAAGCGGGCCAGTATGCGTACCGCGACCGGCGCCAGCGAAAGCGGCAGTTCCGTTCGCTGTGGATCATCCGGATCAACGCAGCGGCGCGCGAACACGGCTTGTCGTACAGCTTGTTTATCGCCGGCCTCAAGAAGGCGGCGATCGAAGTAGACCGGCGCGTGCTGGCTGATCTCGCAATGCATCAGAAGGTGGCCTTCGGTGTGTTGGCAGAGCAGGCCAAATCGGCGCTCGCGGCTTAACAGCTAAACGAAACGACATCTCCGTCTTCTGGAGGCCACCGATGGCGCCCTCCCTGGAGACGTTTGGATAGGGGAAGGGCAGTCACTGTCGCTTCCCCTTTTTGTTTGGAGCTTTCGTTTTGGAGCTCTTGTTTGAAAGCGGGGTTTGAGAGCAGGTTTGGGAGCACGCGCATGAAACTGACCGACATCATCGCCGAGGCCGAAACAGCGATCGCGCACGCGACTGATCCGCGCGCGCTCGATGAGGTTCGCGTGCGATTCCTCGGCAAAAAAGGCGCGCTTACGGCGCAGCTGAAATCGCTCGGCGCGCTTCCGGCGGACGAACGCCCGGTGGCCGGTGCCGCCATCAACGATGCGAAGCAGAAAGTTCAAGCTTGGCTCGATACGCGCGAGGCGGCGTTGCGCAACGAGCAGCTCAACGCGTCGCTCGAAAAGGAAAAGGTCGATGTCACATTGCCCGGGCGCCGTCAATCCGCCGGCGGATTGCATCCGGTCAGCCAGGCGCTGGAGCGGATGGAGCAGATCTTCGCTGCGGCGGGTTATGCAGTGGTCGACGGCCCGGAGATCGAAGACGACTACCACAACTTCGAAGCGCTCAACATTCCGGCGCACCATCCGGCGCGCGCGATGCACGACACGTTCTACCTGAACAACGGCCTCGTGCTGCGCACACACACCTCACCGGTGCAGGTGCGCGTGATGGAAACGCAGCAGCCGCCGATTCGCGTGATCGTTCCAGGCCGTGTCTACCGGCGTGACTACGACGCCACGCACAGCCCGATGTTCCATCAACTCGAAGGTCTCGTGATCGACGAAGGCATCAGCTTCGCCGATCTCAAGGGCACCGTGATCGAATTCCTGCAGCGGTTCTTCGAGCAACCGCTGGGCGTGCGTTTCCGTCCGTCGTACTTCCCCTTCACGGAGCCGTCTGCGGAAGTGGATGTTGAATGCGTCCATTGCCGGGGCTCGGGCTGTAAATCGTGCGGGCAGAGCGGGTGGCTGGAGGTGATGGGCTGCGGCATGGTGCACCCGAACGTGCTCGAGATGTCCGGCATAGACTCCGAGCGATACACCGGTTTCGCGTTCGGCTTCGGCGTCGATCGTTTGTCGATGTTGCTGTATCGCGTCGACGATTTGCGGTTGTTCTTCGAGAACGATCTACGTTTCCTGCAACAGTTCAACTAGGGGGCACACATGAAGATCAGTGAAGCCTGGCTGCGGGAACTCGTCGATCCTCCGGTCGGTAGCGACGAACTCGTTCAGCGCTTGACGATGGCGGGGCTGAAGATCGAATCGGTCGAACCGGTCGCCGGTGCTTTTTCCGACGTTGTGGTGGCCGAAGTTCGAACGGTAAAGAAGCATCCTGATGCGGAGAAATTGTCCGTATGCGCCGTGTGGGACGGTTCGGCCGAGCATCAAGTCGTATGCGGCGCGCCGAATGTCCGGACGGGCTTGAAGACTTCGTTTGCGCGAGTCGGCGCGGAACTGCCCGGTGGCCTGAAGATCGGGCGATCTAAACTGCGCGGCATCGAATCGAACGGGATGCTGTGCAGCGCGGCCGAACTCGGCATCGGCGACGACGCCGACGGCATCATGGATCTGGTCGGCGACTATCGGCCGGGCGTTCCGTTGCGCGAAGCGTTGCAGCTAGATGACGTCAGCCTGGATGTGGAACTGACGCCGAACCGCGGCGACTGCCTGAGCATTCGCGGCATGGCTCGCGAGGCGGGTGTTCTGTTCCAGATGCGCGTGGGGCAAGCGGATTGCACACCGGTCGCGGCGGCGATTGCGGATACGTTCAACGTGCGGCTCGAGTACGGTGCCGGTTGTCCGCGCTATCTCGGACGCGTGATTCGCGGTGTGAATCCGGGTGCGCTCACGCCGACGTGGATGAAGGAGCGGCTCCGTCGCGCGGGCCTGCGTTCGATTGACCCGATCGTCGATGTCACGAACTACGTGATGCTCGAACTCGGTCAACCGATGCATGCATTCGATCTTGCGGTTTTGAAAGACGAAATCGTCGTGCGCCGCGCGCGCAAAGGCGAAACGCTGCTGCTGCTCGACGGGCGTGAGGCCGCGCTCGATGCCGAAACGCTGCTGATCACCGATGGCAACGGACCCATCGCCATCGCGGGAGTAATGGGCGGTGAGCGCAGCGGCATCTCGGCCACCACGTGTGACGTGTTTCTCGAGTGTGCGTTCTTCGCGCCGCGCGCGATCGCGGGTTCGGCGCGCAGATATGGACTACAGACCGACGCGTCCCAACGTTTCGAGCGAGGCGTAGACCACGGCCTGCAATTTGCCGCGATGGAACGCGCTACGGCCCTGCTGATCGGCATCGTTGGCGGAAAGCCCGGACCGAACGTCGATACCGTTTCCTCGGCAGACATTCCCGAACAACGCTCGGTGACGCTACGGCATACGCGCCTCGATCTTTATGTTGGCGAGCCGACGGATACCGATGAAGTTTCGCGTACTTTCGCGCGGCTCGAATTTCAACCGCAACTCGAACGGGGCGATGACGACGTCTGGTCGGTGAATGTGCCGAGCCATCGCTTCGACATCGAGCGCGAGGTCGATCTCATCGAGGAGGTATGTCGGGTGCGCGGATACCACCGAATTCCAGTGCGCATGCCGCTGACGCGCCTCGAACTCGGCCGGTTGCCGCTCGACCGGACGCCGCGCGCAACGCTGAAGCGTTTACTCGCCGACTTCGGCTATCAGGAAGCGATCACGTACAGCTTCATCGACCCGACCTTGTCGGATCTGCTCGACCCGGGCGCGACGACGGTGTCGTTGACGAATCCGATGTCGCAGGACATGTCGCACATGCGCACGACGCTGTGGCCGGGAATGCTGAAAACACTGATTGCGAACGCAAGCCGGCAGCAGACGCGCGTGCGTCTCTTCGAGCTTGGACGATGCTTTAGAAACGTGGGTTCAGAGCTGACTCAACCCGTGTTGCTCGGCGGAGTTCTATGGGGCGCGCGCTTGCCGGAGAACTGGGCGAACGATCGCGGCGCGGTCGATTTCTTCGATCTGAAGGGCGATGTCGAGCGCGTGCTCGAACGCAGCGGCTTCGCGTCGGTGCGGTATGAGCAGGCGACTGATCCGGTGCTTCACCCCGGACAATCCGCAACGGTGTGGAGCGATGACGTCGCGCTCGGACGCCTCGGTCGATTGCATCCGGAGTTGGAGCATCGGATCGATCTCAAAGGTCCGGTGTTTCTGTTCGAGCTGGATGGCGAACGGATGTTGGCCCGGCGTCATCCGTCGCACCAACCGATCTCCCGCTATCCAAGCGTTCGGCGCGACCTGTCGCTGGAGCTGAATGCAGACGTTCCGGCAGCAGCCGTGCAGGCCTGCCTGGAACGCACATTGGGCGGCGCGATGGGTGACTTCAGACTATTTGACGTGTATCACGGGGAAGGCATTGATTCTAATAAAAAAAGCATTGCCGTAGGCTTGACGTTACAAGATCATTCCCGCACCCTCACGGACACTGATATCAACGCTTTGATGGATGCGGCTGTCAGCGCTCTGGAAAGGGATCTCGGAGCACGTCGACGCTAGAGCAGCTCGACGCAGGCCACGAAATTCGAGGAGATGCCGTAATGAACGCGCTGACGAAAGCCCAAATGGCCGACAAGCTGTTCGAGGAGCTCGGCCTCAACAAGCGTGAGGCGAAGGAAGTCGTCGAACTGTTCTTCGAGGAAGTGCGTGCTTCTCTCGAGCGCAACGAACAGGTCAAACTGTCCGGCTTCGGTAACTTCGATCTGCGCGACAAAGGTCAACGGCCCGGTCGCAATCCGAAGACCGGCGAAGAAATTCCGATCACCGCGCGCCGCGTGGTGACGTTTCGCCCGGGACAAAAGTTGAAGGCGCGAGTAGAGGCATATGCTGGACCCCGGCCAGAATAACGAACTGCCCCCGATCCCCGGGAAGCGCTACTTCACCATCGGTGAGGTCAGCCAGCTGTGCGATGTGAAACCGCACGTGCTGCGCTATTGGGAACAGGAATTTCCGCAGCTGAAGCCGGTGAAGCGCCGCGGCAATCGACGTTACTACCAGCGTCAGGACGTGATCGTGATCAGGCAGATCCGTTCATTGCTTTACGACCAGGGCTTCACCATCGGCGGTGCGCGGCAACGCCTCGAAGGCGACGACGCGAAAGAAGATCAGACGCAGTTCCGTCTGTTGATCAAGCAGATGATCTCGGAACTCGAAGACGTGCTGCGGGTGCTGAAGGCCTGACGTTTCTCGCGCCAACTTTTCTAGGCGCTTACACCTCGATTCGGTATCATTCCCTGCCTTCGATTTCGGGGCGTAGCGCAGTCTGGTAGCGCACTTGACTGGGGGTCAAGTGGTCGCAGGTTCAAATCCTGCCGTCCCGACCAAATCCCCTGTAAAAACAAAGACTTCCGAGCCTCTCCAGTTTATGCCAAATCTCTCTGGCACAAACTTGGC
>JANLUG010000609.1:0-1295 GCA_031363335.1 Gammaproteobacteria bacterium | reverse complement strand
CCTCCCAGCGATAGATCGCATCCGCGAGCCACAGATCGATTCGCGTCGATTCGAGCAACAGCGCCACGACTAAAAATGTCGCAAGCGGCACCCAGATGTGCGCCGCGACCGATCCGATCGGCGGAAGCGACTTCATCGCGGTTGCACGATCCGGGTCCATTCATTGAGGCCGTCTTTGTACGTCTGGGCGGCTACCTGGTAGTAGGCGCGCACCAGTTCCGCCCCGCGATCGCCGCTGTCGACCGCAATTTTCTCAGCGACGGCGCCGGTGTAGCGATACCGTTCGATGCGCTGGCGCGGTTGCAGGATCGTCAGATCGCGGCCGTCGTAGTAGCCGAGATATTCGTAGTTGCCGATCAACGCGCGGCTCGGGTGCCCCTTCGCCAACATGTCGGATCCGAAGGCCATCGACAGGTAGTCGACGTTCAACAAACCGAGCAGCGTAGGGGCAATGTCGATCTGGCTCACCAGTGAATCCACCTCACGCGCGTCTACGTGGCGCGGCGAATAGATCCACATCGGAATGTGGTACTTGTCGAGCGGCAGGTCTTCCTTACCCGCACTGCCCGCGCAATGGTCCGCGACGATCACGAACAGCGTGTCGTCGAACCAGGGTTTCTCGCGCGCTTGTCGCAACAGCTCACCGATTGCGTAGTCGGTGTACATCACGGCACCGTCGCGACCGCTGCCCGATGCGATGCTGACGCGACCTTCGGGATACGTGTACGGCCGATGGTTCGACGTCGTCATCAGATGAAAAAAGAACGGTGTACCGGATGCCGCAGCGCGATCCGCAGCTTTGATCGCCTGGCGGTACAGGTCTTCGTCGGACATTCCCCACGCATTGCTGAATTCGATCTCGTCGTCCGAAACGCTCGACTGGTCGATCACGCCATAGCCGTTGCCCGAGAAGAACGCCGCCATGTTGTCGAAATAGCCCCGACCGCCGTAGATGAACTGCGTGTCATAGCCTTGTTGGCGCAACACGTTGCCGAGCGACCACATACCGCTCTCGCGGCCGATACGTTTCACGATCGAATGGCCCGGTGTCGGCGGAAACGACAACGTCACCGCTTCGAGCCCGCGCACCGTGCGCGTGCCGGTCGCGTACAGCTGCGCGAAGAAAAGACTGTCGCCGATCAACCGGTCCAGATTCGGCGTAAGCGCGGAACCCGGTGTGAAACGCGCCAGATAATCCGCGCTCAGGCTTTCAATCATCACCAGGATCACGTTCAAGCGCCGTTCGGCGCCGTCGCCGTGCACCTGCCGAAGGATCGACAACCGATTCGCGTCCA
>JANLUG010000534.1:0-3165 GCA_031363335.1 Gammaproteobacteria bacterium | reverse complement strand
CCGACGCGAAGGTCGTCTATCTCCATTCGCAGCGGTTCGTGCAGGACATGGTCAAAGCGCTGCAGCTCGGAACCATGCAGGAGTTCATGCAGCACTATCGATCAGTCGATGCGTTGTTGATCGACGACATTCAGTTCTTCGCGAACAAACTCAGATCGCAGGAAGAGTTCTTCCACGTGTTCAATGCGCTGCTCGAGCGTGACCACCAGATGGTGTTGACGTGTGACCGCTACCCGAGCGAGATCGGCGGTCTCGAAGAGCGGCTGAAGTCGCGATTCGTTTGGGGCCTAACGGTTGAAGTAGAACCGCCCGAGCTTGAAACGCGAGTGGCGATTTTGATGAAGAAGGCGGCGATTGAGGGTGTTGATCTTCCACCTGACGTCGCGTTCTTCATTGCGGAGCGGGTTCGATCGAACGTCCGCGAGCTCGAAGGCGCGCTGAAGCGCGTGATGGCGAATTCGCGTTTTACTGGCAGACGCATCTGCATCGAGCAGGTGCAACGCTCGCTTCGCGACTTACTTGCGATCCAGGATCGACAGGTGAGTATCGAGAACATTCAAAAGACGGTGGCCGAGTACTACAAGATTAAAATCTCGGATCTGTTGTCCAAGCGTCGAAGCCGAACCATCGCGCGACCAAGGCAGATGGCAATGTTCCTCGCGAAGGCAAACACTAATCATTCTTTGCCGGAGATCGGCGACGCGTTTGGGGGGCGCGACCACACGACCGTTCTCCATGCGTGCCGCAAAATTGCCGAACTGAAAGAGTCGAGCGCTGATGTCTCGGAAGACCATCGAAACTTGACGCGCCTTCTGACCAGCTGAAACGAGGAGTCGGGCCCGGATGAAATTCACGACCAACCGCGACACGCTGCTGCGCCCTCTCCAGCTGGTAACCGGTGTGGTGGAGCGCCGGCAGACGCTACCGGTGCTTTCCAACCTGTTCGTCAGTGCCAGTGACGGCGCGGTTTCGCTGACCGGGACCGATCTGGAAGTTGAACTCGTCGCGCGCGTTGAGGAAGGTATCGATGTGACCCGTGCGGGAGACGCAACCATTCCTGCCCGGAAGTTGGCGGACATCTGGCGCTCTCTTCCCGATGCGGCAACGGTTACGGTGGAAGTGGAGGGTGACAGAGCGACCGTTCGGTCGGGGCGTAGTCGGTTCAGCCTGGCTACGTTGCCCGTGGCCGACTTCCCGCGCGTGGAGAGCGCCGCAAGTGACCTCGAGTTCTCGCTGTTGCGATCGGAGATGCAGCGCCTTTTGGACCAGACAGCGTTTTCTATGGCGCAGCAGGACGTCCGGTATTTCCTTAATGGGATGCTTTTGGAGGTGACGGGTAGTCACGTTCGATCGGTCGCAACTGACGGGCACCGCTTGGCTATGTGCACCCTCGACCGCGGAGTTACCTCGGCGGACCGTCGGCAGGCCATCGTGCCTCGTAAGGGTGTTTTGGAACTGGGGCGCCTTCTTTCGGAAGGGGGTGATGACGTCACGGTTGCGATGGCTCGAAATCACCTGCGCGCTACCCACGCCGGCTACACACTGACGACGAAGTTGGTCGACGGGAGATTTCCAGACTACGAAAAGGTGATCCCCAAGGAGAGCTCCAATCGAGTAACCGCCGATCGGGAGACGTTGCGGCAAGCGTTTGCACGAGCCTCAATCCTGTCTAACGAGAAATACCGAGGTGTCCGCATCACGCTTGAGCCTAACCAGCTGACGATACGGGCCAACAATCCCGAACAGGATGAGGCAGAGGAGGTTGTGGCGGTCGATTATTCAGGCCAGCGCCTCGAAATTGGTTTTAATGTCAGCTACCTGCAAGACGTGTTGGGCGCGCTGTCGACCGAGTCAGTGCATTTGTCGGTTTCGGATGCGAACAGCAGCGCGCTGGTGGAGGGCCCGGGCGCGGAAGACTCCGTTTACGTCGTCATGCTGATGCGCCTGTAAGGTCTTCGACGCGAGAGCTGATGCGCCTGACCCGGTTGGAGATCTCCGGCGTTCGAAACCTCACATCGGTCGCACTGGATTGCAGCCCTTCGCTCAATCTGTTCATCGGACCGAATGGCGCGGGCAAAACCTCGCTGATCGAAGCCGTTCACCTGCTAGCAAGGGGCCGCTCGTTTCGCTCGCCTTCGGTTGGCTCGCTGATTCAGCGCGGTGCGGAATCCTTGATGGTCTACGCCGGCTTCGATGACGAGCATCGCGGCCATCTGAACGCAGGTGTCGTGAGACACCGGAATAACAGAAGCGAACTCCACCTCAACGGGATTGCCGAGCGCCGACTTTCTGAAGTGGCGCGCTTGATGCCGATTCAACTGATCTTGCCCGATTCGTCGGATCTCATTCTGGGCGCGCCGACTGAGCGGCGACGGTTCCTCGATTGGGGAACGTTTCACGTGGAACCGTCCTATCTGGACCGACTGCGAGACTATCAGCGCGCGCTACAGCAACGAAACGCATTGCTCCGGTCCCGACGCGAGGCAGTGCCGGACTTCGACCGACAATTGCAAAGCTGGACTCAGCGACTCATTGGACTTGGTGTGCAGGTCGATGAATCGCGGCGAAGTTACCTAGACTCACTGGTCCCCGTGATTCTTGCGAAGCTCGACGACCTCGCGCCCGGAACCGGCGCCACGTTGCTATATCGATCCGGCTGGCGCGATGGCGCGAGCCTCGAAGATAGTTTGGGCGAAGGTGAGGCTCGCGATGTAAAATTCGGCCTTACGCATTACGGCCCGCATCGCGCAGACCTGCGTGTTCTGGTTGGGGGCGATGCGGCTGCGACGATCTTGTCGCGCGGACAGGCGAAGATCGTAGCGAGCGCCTTTCGATTAGCGCAGGCCGCGCTGACGAGCGAGGTCGCCGGACGGCAAAGCCTGTTTCTGATCGACGACATTGGCGCGGAGTTGGACGCGGCCCACAACGCGCGATTCTTCCGGGCACTTGAGGCGATGGACAGCCAGGTCTTTGCGACGGCTACCAGTGATATGGCGTTCGGCCTCGCTTTTGTGGGCCGCAAGCGACAATTGTTCCACGTGGAACAGGGCTCGTGTCACCCGATTGGCACCGAGGGTTCGTGATGGCTGAAGGGAAATACGACTCCGACAGTATTAAGGTGCTCCGAGGTCTGGACGCGGTTAGAAAGCGGCCGGGCATGTACAT
>JANLUG010000525.1:0-3661 GCA_031363335.1 Gammaproteobacteria bacterium | reverse complement strand
GGCCGCGTAGTTTGCGAGGCGTCGCTCGATATCCGCTAGCGTGATCACGGTTTGTATTCTTTGGAAAAGCCGCCATGATATCCAGCCATTTCTCGGAACGTCGCGATGAGTGCGCTAACGGAGTCGCCGGCCAATCGCTGTTTCGTTTGCGGTCCGTCGAACCCGATTGGACTGAAGCTGAACTTTCGCATCGACGGCGAGGTTTGCCGCGCAGAGTTCACGCCGCGCGAACCGCACATGGGCTATCAGGGTCTGACGCACGGCGGCATCATCTTCAGCCTGCTCGACGACGTGATGGCGAACTGGCTGTGGCTGCAGGGCGAGCGTTGTTTCACCGCGCGCGCCGACATCCGCTATCGCGCATCGCTTCCGATCGGAACGCCGGTTCGGGTGGAAGGCCGGATGCTGAAGCGCAAAGGCCGCCTGGTGCAACTCGAAGGACGCGTGATCCGCCAAGACGACGACACGACCATCGCCGAAGCGTCCGGCAGTTTTATGACCGACTAACGATCGACGATCGGACGGTGGCGCTCGTATATCTCCAGCGCCCATCTTCCGGCGGCGTGGTTGCGCCACTTCTCCGTGAGTTCCGCGAGCCGCTCGGGCATCGGGGTCGGCTTCTTCATGTCGGGATGCGATGGATCGATGAGCGGCGCGAGCAACGCCGCCACCGTGAGATCGGCGATGCTGAATGAATCACCAGCCAGATACCGATCTTTGGACGTCAGTTTCGCGATCGATTGCATGTTGTCCGCCAACATCCGTTCGGCCTCGGAGATTGCGCGGTCGTCGGTAATTCCGTTGGCGCTCCTGATGCGACCTTTGACCATCGGTAGCAGCGTGCGGTAGAGCGCGCGGGTGAGCGGCGGCTTGCCTTCGGCGAAAAGGCGCGCGATGTAGTCGGGCTCGTCGAGCATGGCGACGAATGCGCAGATGCGCGCCGCGGGTCCAATCACGAGATCGAAGTGGCGCGCGATCTCGCGGGCTCGCTCGCGGTTCGCTTCATCCGCGGGCAGCAACGACGGCGCGTCTTTGAAGATCAGCTCCAGCCGTTCGATGATCCAGGCGGAGTCGTGCACGTATTGGTCGTTGATGCGCAACACCGGCGTATGCGTCTGTCCGGTGAGTTTTTTGATCGTGCGCGCATGTGGCCCAGGCAACAGATCGGTGCGCTTGTGCACGAGACGTTTGTGATCGAGCGCCCAGCGCACCTTCTCGTTGTAGTGCGAGTAGCGAAACTGAAAAAGTTCGAGGTCGACGCTCATCGTATAGGCATGATGCTATCGAGGCGTGCCGGAAACAATGCAACGCAGCAGACGTCTGTTGCGTGGCGATGCGCCTCAGTCGGCTTGATCATCAACGATGCAATAGCGGATGATCCCCCGGCGATTGCGTCGGCATTGGTCGGTACTCGCTGCACAGAACTGTTTTCGAATCGGAGGGGATTGCGATGGCCTGGGTCACCATAGTCGCCATGTTGGCGCTTCTCGAGTACTTCTTCTTCAGCATCAAGGTCGGTCAAGCACGCGGTAAATACGGCGTGAAAGCGCCGGCGACGACAGGGAACGAACACTTCGAACGCTACCATCGGGTGCATCAGAACACGATGGAACAACTGGTGATGTTCTTCCCCAGTCTGTTCACGTTCGCGACTCTGGTGTCGGCGACCTGGGCCGCGATTCTCGGCGTCGTGTTCATCATCGGCCGCGCGGTCTACTTCAATCTGTACATCGGTAATCCGGACAAGCGTGGTCCCGGTGTGCTGATTTCGCTGCTGGCGACCGCCGTGCTCATCATCGGTTCGCTGGTCGGCGCGATCATGACGCTGGTCTGAGTGGGTGATACGTCGGGGCGCCTTCGGGCGCCCTTACGCTTTGTAGTTCCGTTTGAGCCAGCCGAGCATCAGAGCGTTTGTCTGTTCCGGTTGTTCCTGTTGAATCCAGTGGCCGCTCTCGAGTAGTTCGACCTCGACGTCGGGCACGAAATTCTTGATGCGGTCCGACGGCTGCACCATGTCGTAGCGTCCGTGAATCATCAGCGCCGCGCACGACACCTTCTGCGGCACTGTGCCGAGGGTCGTCCAGTTGCGCGTGAAGTTGCGGTACCAGTTGATCGGTCCGCTGAAGCCGCCTTTTATGAACGCATCGGCAAATACGTCGAGTTCCGCTTCAGACATCATCAGCCGTCCGCGCGGATTTTTTTCGTCGACCAGGTTGATCATCGCCATACCCGGACGGATCGTCGTCGGTAGAGGCGACGGGTCGTTCCACTGACCGGTGCGATAGAGGTTGCGCAGCAGATTCTTCGGATCTTTCGCGAACGCTGCGTCGGCGAGGCCCGGCTTGCGATTGAAGTGCACGATGTAGAAATCGTCGCCGAACAGCTTTTCCCAGAAGCCGACCCACTCGGTGGTGCCGCGATCCAGGAACGGAACGCTGAGGTTGATGACGCCGGCTACCCGTTCAGGGTGCAACACCGCCATCGCCCATACCACGAGCGCGCCCCAGTCGTGACCCACGAAGACCGCGTTCTCGTATCCGTAGTGATCTAACAGGCCGACGAGGTCGCCGGTCAGTTGCACGATGTCGTATGCCTCGACGGCGGTCGGCTTGTCGGTGCGACCGTAGCCGCGTTGATCCGGTGCGAGGACGTGATAACCCGCATCGGCGATCGGTTTAATCTGGTGTCGCCAAGAGAACGCGAGTTCCGGGAAGCCGTGGCACAACACGATGGGTTTACCCGAACCCTGCTCGTACACGGCCATGCGGATGCCGTTTGTAGTGATGAACGTCGGTGTGTCGAATGTTGTCATGTCGCTTGGTCGGTATTTTGAAAGGTTGCTAACGTACGCGACCTCATTTGAGCGAAGCAAGGGGAGCCGCCGTTTCGTGTCGGCTTGCGTGGCGTCGGTGCGGGCGATAACAATGCCCGGCAATCGAAACGAATGGGAAACGACATGGCCAATCTGCAGGCGAACGGCATTCAGATCGAATACGACACGTTCGGCAATCGATCGGGACGACCGCTGCTGTTGGTGATGGGGCTCGGTGCGCAGATGATCCACTGGCGCAAGGAGTTCTGCGAACAACTCGCCGATGCCGGTCACTTCGTGGTGCGCTACGACAATCGCGATGTCGGTCTGTCGACGAAGTTCGACGCATCCGGATTGCCCGACCTCGCGGCGATCATGATGAACATGGCTGCAGGCAAACCCGTATCCGCGCCGTATACGCTCGACGACATGGCCGACGACGGCATCGGTCTGCTCGACGCGCTCGACCTCCCCGCGGCGCATATATGCGGCGCCTCGATGGGCGGCATGATCGTGCAGACGATGGCGATTCGGCATCCGCGCCGGATCAAGAGCATGACGTCGATCATGTCGAGCACCGGCAATCGGGAATTGCCGCCGTCGAAACCCGAGGCCATGGCAGCACTGATGAGCCCCGCAGGCACGAATCGCGACGAGGTGCTGGCACGCTCAGTGACGGTATCGAAGGTGATCGGCAGCCCGGCTTATCCAGCCGATCCGGAAGAGACGCGCGCGCGTGCACTCGAAGGCTTCGATCGCGCGTTCTACCCGGTCGGCGTTGCGCGACACATGGCGGCCGTCGCGTCGCATGGCAGCCGTAAGCCTGCGTTGGAGAGACTCGATCTGCCG
>JANLUG010000475.1:0-3034 GCA_031363335.1 Gammaproteobacteria bacterium | reverse complement strand
GAAGCCAAATTCGCACGCCAATCCGGTGGCCGAGGCCAGTACGGCCATGTATGGTTGCGCGTCGAACCGCTGAACGACCGGGATGAGGGGCGTACGTACGAGTTCGTAGACGAAGTCGCGGGCGATGCTGTACCGCGTCAGTATGTGCCTGCGGTCGACGACGGCATTCAGGAACAGATGCGCAGCGGCGTGTTGGCGGGATATCCGTTGATCAACGTCCGGGTCGCGTTGTTCGACGGCTCGTTTCACGAAGTCGACTCGTCGGAAGTGGCATTCAGGATTGCCGGATCAATGGCGCTGAGGGCCGGCGTTTTGAAGGCGAGCCCGGCGTTGCTCGAGCCGCTCATGAAGGTAGAGGTTGTGACGCCCGAGGATTACTTGGGCGACGTGATCGGCGATCTGAATCGCCGTCGCGGCTCGGTCGAGAGCATCGATCAGAATCCGGCGGGCAAGATCGTTCGTGCGCAAGTTCCGATGGCGGAGATGTTCGGATACTCGACGGATCTGCGTTCCGCCACGCAAGGTCGAGCGACGTATACGATGGAGTTTTCCAGGTATCAGCTTGTCCCTGACGGTATCGCTGTTGGGATCATCAAGAAGGCATAGTTTGGTTTAGGGAGCGAAAGAAATGTCCAAAGCGAAATTTGAAAGAACGAAGCCGCACGTGAATGTGGGGACGATAGGTCATGTAGACCATGGTAAGACGACGTTGACGGCGGCGTTGACGAAGGTGTGTGCGGAGACGTGGGGTAAGGGCGAGATCAAGGCATTTGATCAGATCGACAATGCGCCGGAAGAGCGTGAGCGGGGCATTACGATCAATACCTCGCACGTGGAGTATGAGTCGCCGAAACGGCACTACGCGCATGTGGACTGCCCCGGTCACGCCGACTATGTGAAGAACATGATCACCGGTGCGGCGCAGATGGACGGTGCGATTCTGGTGGTATCGGCCGCAGACGGCCCGATGCCGCAGACGCGCGAACACATTCTGCTGTCACGCCAGGTGGGGGTACCGCGCATCGTGGTATTCCTGAACAAGGCGGACATGGTCGATGACGCGGAACTGCTCGAGCTGGTCGAGATGGAAGTGCGCGAGCTGCTCGACCGTTACGAGTTCCCGGGCGACGACACGCCGATCATCATCGGTAGTGCACTGAAGGCGCTGGAAGGCGACACCAGTGAGTTGGGCGCACCGAGCGTGAAGAAGCTGGTTGAGACGTTGGATTCCTATATCCCGGAACCGGAACGGGCGGTGGATCTGCCGTTCCTGATGCCGATCGAAGACGTGTTCTCGATCTCGGGACGCGGCACGGTGGTGACGGGTCGGGTGGATCGTGGCGTGATCAAGGTCGGCGAAGAAGTCGAGATTGTCGGGATCAAGGACACCACCCGTACCACGTGTACGGGTGTGGAGATGTTCCGCAAGCTGCTCGACGAAGGTCGTGCCGGTGAGAACGTCGGAGTGTTGTTGCGCGGTACGAAGCGCGAAGACGTCGAGCGGGGTCAGGTGCTGGCGAAGCCGGGCTCGATCACGCCGCACACGACGTTCGAGGCGGAAGTGTATGTGCTGTCGAAGGACGAGGGTGGTCGCCACACACCGTTCTTCAAGGGCTATCGCCCGCAGTTTTTCTTTCGGACGACGGATGTTACGGGGTCGGTCGAGTTGCCGGCGGACGTAGAGATGGTGATGCCGGGCGACAAGGTGAACATGACGGTGACGTTGATCAACCCGATTGCGATGGACGAGGGACTGCGGTTCTCGTTCCGTGAGGGTGGTCGAACTGTCGGCGCCGGTGTCGTCGTCAAAATCATTCAGTAAAAGCGGATTGCGGGTGCCGAACGCGGCCGAGCCCAGTTGTTAGATGTTGGGCGAATCGGCCTGAGTGCGAGATAAGGGCGCGAGAAAAAGAACAAAAAAGAAGCGCTGCAGCCTTTTCGCTGTTTGACACCTGCATGACCGCTCATTAGAATGCCGCCTCCTTTTTCCAAGGGGCGGCTCTTTTTTCCCCCAAAACAAAGGGTTGGAGTCAACAAGACGTGCAGAACCAGCGGATACGCATTCGATTGAAGGCCTTCGATCACCGTTTGATCGATGTGTCGACACAGGAAATCGTCGACACGGCGAAGAGAACCGGTGCGCTCGTGCGTGGGCCGATTCCGCTGCCGACACGCAAAGAACGTTTCACCATTCTGGTGTCGCCGCACGTCAATAAGGACGCGCGGGACCAATACGAGATTCGCACCCACAAGCGGCTGCTCGACATCGTCGAGCCGACCGAAAAGACAGTGGATGCGTTGATGAAGCTCGATCTGGCGGCGGGAGTAGAGGTCCAGATCAGCTTGAACTAGAACTTCCTCGCAGCGCCGTTACGGCGCCGTCGGTCTCGATGGACGACCAGGACGAGGAGGTGCACCAGGGTCCCGATAGGGGATCACGGATCGGGTAGTCACCGTTTGCGAGCTTTCGCGTGGAAAGCTGGCAAACGGTTTCTACATGTGGCCGCGTTAAGCGCGGCGGTCGAAATGAATTGAGAGGGTTGCCGTGGCCATTGGTTTGGTTGGCAGAAAAAGCGGGATGACGCGGATTTTCACGCCGGAAGGCGTGTCCATTCCGGTCACGGTCATCGAAGTGGATCCGAACCGGATCACCCAGGTGAAGACCGAAGAACGCGACGGGTATACGGCCGTACAGGTCACCACCGGCACCCGCAAGTCGCAACGGGTGACGAAGCCTATGGCGGGTCACTTCGCGAAGGCGGGCAGCCTCGCCGGACGCGGTACGTGGGAATTCCGTCTCGAGAACGACGCTGCGGCTGCGGAACTGGCGCCGGGCGCGACGCTTGGCGTCGAACAATTCGAAGCCGGCCAGAAGGTCGACGTTTCGGGGGTTTCGAAGGGAAAAGGCTTTGCCGGCACGATCAAGCGCTGGAACTTCGCGGGCCAGGACGCCACGCACGGCAACTCGCGATCGCACCGCGTGCCGGGATCGATCGGGCAGAACCAATCGCCCGGTCGCGTTTTCAAAGGCAAG
>JANLUG010000466.1:0-1176 GCA_031363335.1 Gammaproteobacteria bacterium | reverse complement strand
CGCGGCGCGTAGCGCTTCCGTTGGCGCGGTGCCGAGCGACGCTTCGGCGATGAAGGCTTTTGCTTCGCAGTTGTCGACGATGTAGCCGATCTCTTCGCCCTTCAGGTGGAAGTTGATCGGCGTGAAACGAATGCCGCTGCGGTTCGCGGCAATCAGCGCTTCGACGAATTCGGGTCGATTGCGGATGACCACGGCAATCGAGTCGCCGTCGCCGATGCCGACAGCGCGCAGTGCGCGAACGAGGCGATTCGCCTGGCCGTTCAACTCCGAGAAGGTTCGATCACCGAACGGTGTGATCACCGCTGGAACGTTTGGCTGCTGTTGTGCGTGATACGCAACCGTCATGCCGTGTTGAACGGCCGCTTCCAGCGTGATCCCCATCCGTCATGTTCCTTCCAGCGTGTCTTTGAGTTACGGCGCCCACTCGGAGAAGCGGCGCGCATTCTGTTGCAACCCCACCAGCCATCGCGGCGACGACGAGCCGGTGCCGGCGGGGCGCAGTTGCGGGTGTGCTGCGAGTACGTCTCGCACATCCGCCTCTTCGGCGGAGTTCACGTCCACGAAGAAGACATGCTCGCCGGCGCGCAACGCTTTTTCAAATCGGCGGAACCGCGAGTTGGGCAAATGCATGCCGATCAAGCCGCCTTCCCAGGTGAAGAAGCCGAGCAGCACGATGGCGAGAAATACGAACGGTACCCAACCCACTTGCGCGGCAAGCCCGCTGAGATGGGCACCGACGATCGCGGCGACGGATGCGGCGAGCCCGATCAGCGCGCCGATCTCGGCGGAGTGAATCACATCCTTTTTCATCAACGACTGGACGTCGTGAAGCTGGCGTTGCTCCGCGTCTGCGTCGTCGAGGCTGAGCACGTGGATCTGTTCTGCGGCGATGCCTCTGGCCATCAGTGCCCGCTCGACGGCGGCCACGACGCTGAGATCATCGCCGATGAAGTAATGCCTCTTCATGACAAAAGCCCTCGTATTGCGCAGAGTGCGTGCCTCGATTAGACACCCGCATCCACTGGTGTACCAGCCGACAGATACGACAGCGCTTCTAGTCCGGAAATCCTATATCTCGTCGGGAAAGTGCACGTCCCCTCGCTCATGGCGTGATCGAAGCGAGCCGAATATCGATATTGCGTAGCTACGTCGCGTTTTGTAGCATGCCGATCCAAT
>JANLUG010000446.1:0-5122 GCA_031363335.1 Gammaproteobacteria bacterium | reverse complement strand
GCCGGAGCGCTGCGCGGGAACGTGGCACAATTCCGCATAGCCCTCGCCCGCGTCCGGTAAACTCGCTGCCCGGACCGGCCGTTCAGACA
The DNA here is from genome assembly GCA_031363335.1 of Gammaproteobacteria bacterium. Taxonomy (GTDB): domain Bacteria; phylum Pseudomonadota; class Gammaproteobacteria; order Pseudomonadales; family Azotimanducaceae; genus DATJGR01. The sequence continues at coordinate 5,033 of JANLUG010000446.1, read as the reverse complement.
CGCAGGTTGAGCATCGATGACGCTAGAGGAAGAAGCCATCGCGCTGTTGCTGCGTTCGCCGCGGCTCGAAGTCGGCACGATCATCGACCTTCTCGACGTCAGCGACCGCGAGTTTCGCGAAATGGTGAAGCACAACGAGCGGATTGCACTGCTGATGGAGGAGCGCCGCACCGGCGCCCTGACGCCATCTGTCGCGGAGCCGGCCCAGTGCCCGGCCTGCAGCGACTGGTTCCTGCCTTATGCATCCTCCCGGTTCTGCTCGGATGCCTGCCGCGACATCGGGCGTCTGGAAGCAGCGCAGCAACGCGCGCGCCGCGCCCGCGCTTATTGACCTCGTTTCGGGTACCCGCTCCGGGTGCCGTGTCGACTTCGCTGCCGCGTACTACTCTTCAGTCATCGCAATTGGGTGATACGTGGCCCGACCATGATCGTGAGTATGTGGATGACGAAGAATCCGGTGACGGTGTCTTTGCAGACGCCGATCGCGGAAGCCGCCGCCTTAATGGCGCGCCGACGGATCCGCCGCTTGCCGGTGATGGAGAGTCCAAACGGGCTTGCGCTGGCCGGCATCATTTCCGCCACCGACATCCTGCGGGCGTTCCCGCCGGACGTGAACCCGCTCGCGATGCCGCTCAACGGCGAAGGCAAGCACCGCGTCGTCGAAGACATCATGCGGCGCAACCCCTTCACCACCGCGCCGGACGAACCGGTGGAAGAGGTCGCGCGGGTGATGGGCGCGCAGAAGATCGGTTCATTGCCGGTGCTGCGGGAGAACCGTCTCGTCGGTCTGATCACAGAGTCGGACATCTTTCGGGCGTTCGTGAGCGTGTTCAACACCGACTCGAGCGGCGCGCGCATCACCTTCGACGTGTCGCAGGGCGAAGATACGTTCGGTCTGATCGCGCGCGTCGCGAATGAGCGCAACGTGAACGTAGTCAGTCTGATCAGGTCGTCGCAGAACGAACTGCCGGTGTGCGTGGTGCGGATCACCGGCGCGGGCGTCGACGAGATGCTGGACGATCTGTGGAAGTCGGGCCACCGCGTGATCAACGTCCTGCGTCACTGAGCCCCTTCTGCTTTAGTAGTGCGGAGGGCGTTCTTCCTCGAGCGAAAACGCCGGATCTTCGCCGCGTCGCTCGATCAACTCGATGAGCCGCGCCAGCGTCTCGCGCATCTGGTCGAGCTGATGCTGTTGATCGACGAGCGCGTCGTTGAGCTTCGCAAGGGTATCTTCCTGGAAGATCAGCCGCGTTTCGATTTCGATACGATTTTCGTCGCTGTTCACGCGCGTCTCGTCAGTCGTCTGCCGCGCTGAACGGCTTCATCTTCCGGAACAGCCTGTCGGGGTCGGCGTTGCGGCTCTTGTACATCGCGTCGTCGACCATCTTTTCGTACTTTGGATCGAGCTTCGAGGTCTTCGTGTTGTCGGAGGCGTGGTACGCGACGCGCGCGATGATCCGATGCGTGTCGCTGCCGCGACAGTGTTCGCAGTCGATGTTCGCGGGCGGATCCTTGATCGAAGCGTAGGCGTCAGTCACGCCGCCGCAGGCGCCGCAACGGTAGGCGTAGATCGGCATTGTGAAACGGTCAGGCGGCTTGCGGCGCGTCGGCGCTGACGCCGGCGTCGAAGAACGCTTGCAACGATGTGTGATAGCGCAGGAAATCGAGCTTTTTGCGCGGATTGATCGCCTTGACGATGTCGTCAGTCGTGTCGATGTCGACGAGCGTCCGGCCGTTGCCGCTGCGCCGGCCCTCGATAAAACGGTCCCACTGATCGACGCTCATCTCGATGATGAAGTCGGCGTCGCGCAGTTCCGCATCGTTCATCTTCTGCACGTTGTGGCAGCTGAAACCGCTGAACGTGACGAGGTACGTCGACTTGTCGACTTTCACGGCCATGTTCACGTCGATCGAGCCGCGCTTGCGGAACGCCGGGTCGGCGTTGACGACGCTTTGGGCTTTCGTCAGCCATTTGATCGACAGGGTCTCTTGCGCGCTCACGTCGGCTCCTCAATCAGGCAAAAGTGGTCTCGACGCGCGCCGACGCGTCGAAGAAATCCTGGAAATTCTGGTTGTAGCGGTAGAACAGGTCTTGTCGGTACTGATCGTCCGCCGGCGAATACGCGATGCTTTCTTCCTGCTGCAGGTCGATGCTGTTGAGCGTGTGCTGCAGATCGGCTTTGCCGTGCGACTGCACGTTCGCCACCATCTCTTTCCACAGGTTGAACGGCATCTCGATCACGAAATCCGCTTCATTCAGCTCGCTGTCCGTCGGCTGCCGGATGTCGGCGACCTTAAGACCCTCGAAAACGATCAGATAACTTTGACCGTTCACTTTGAATGCGGCAGTCGTATGACATGCGCCGCCGCCGCCTTTGTGCAGCGTGCCGTCCGAGTTGTATACGTCGCGGACCTTCTGAAACCAATCGAGCGATGGGAACTGCGACGCCACGATCAGTACTCCAGATACTTCTTCAACATCGGGTGCAGCATCTCTGCGCGCGGTACGCCGAGCCAGTCGCACGTCGCGAGATAGTTGCGCACGAAGTCGCCGACGAGATGCAGATAGGTCTCCATGCCGATCGTGCGGCCGCCTTTGATGCCGCCGCCGAAGATGATCGCGAGCGCGGGCCGCATCGTCGATTCCTCCAGTTCCGCCGCCATCATCACTTCGCCGAGGCTGAGCAGCGTCTGCATGATGTCTGCTTCGCCGGCGTGATGCGAAACGGCATATTTCAGATGGTCGTAGCCGTACGTGAGGTGGCGACCCCAATCTTCGATCGCCTTGCTGAAGATCATCCGTTCCGCGTCGTTGTGCGCGGCGTGCAGCATTCCGCGCAGCACCTGCATCATGTACGTGCCGCGCACGAGGTAGAGATACACCGCCGACTCGGTCCAGCCGCCGCGGCTTTCGAGGATCATGCGATTCACCAGCCCGCGGCTCTCCTGGCCGAGACCGCCGCCGTTCGACAAGGCGCGCTTGCGCAACGCTTCGATCAATCGCGCGCAATCGAAGGTCGCCGTCGCGAGGAACTGCTTCACCTCGTAGTAGCCGTAGGACATCTGGTCCTGCCAGTACGTGATGATCTCGATCTCGGTATTCGCGTACTGCGAAAGCTCGGTGCAGACCTGGCAGATCGAGCGCTCGATGTCGTCCGGCAGCGGCTTCAATGAAGCCCACGGCACATCGGTTGCCGGAATCCAGCGCCGCTGAATCGCTTCTTCATAGAGATTCGCCGCGCAGTCGGCCCACATCTGATGCTTGTTGCGCAGGTTGTACGGCAGTGGCGGAACACCGGGGCGGGGCAGCGCGCCGCGCGGGCGACGCGTCTGGTCTTCCCACACCTCCGGCACTTCACCGTAGATGCCGACGTTGAGGTCGCCCAATCGCAGGCCGTGTTCGCCCGGTTTGACACGGGTGCCCCATTCGGCCGAAAGGCCCATCCACTCGAATGACGGAACCGGAACGCCTTCTACAATTTTTGCCCCGGAACTGTCCGGCATTGCCGCCGGCACAGCCATACCCTGAGACGCTTTCGTCGCCATACGTCTGACCCCTTAGCGAGCGCGTTGGCGCGTGTTAGATGGCGGATTCGTATTGTTGCGGCACGGTCGAACGGCCGTTTTCGAAACGGGCGCCGAACCCAGCCGTCTTCACGCGCTGCATGTATTCCTTCAGCTGGCGGCGGCGAATGACGAGCAGCTTCTTGTGGCCTTCGTCGTAGTGTTCCTTGCCGCCCCCCAACAGAATCGCTAGGGCCTCGGCGGTTTCGGCCTGCGTTCCGGCGGGATTCTGTACACCGGAGAGGATCTGCGCCTCCGCTTCGTCGAGATAGAACTCGATCTCTTCACGTCGCTCGGGCGCCGTTTCGGAAAGAAAGCGCAGATGCATCACGCCGAATGCGACATGGCGCGCTTCGTCTTGCGCGCACAGGCGGTACATGATCTTTTCGGCTTCGTTCTGCCCGAACAGTTCGCCCATGCGGAACATCGTCAGCACGGCGCCTTCGCCGGAAATGTGCAGGCGCGTCGACATTTCGGTGAAGTCCCGAGCGAGGTCGATGCTGCCGACGAAGCCAGACGTTGCACCGGACATGCGCATCAAGCCGCCGCCGTTGGCGAGCGCACGTTTGCGGAATACGTCCATGTGGCGCGCTTCGTCCATCACCTGTGCGATCAGCACGTGGCGTGGCTCGAAGAAATCCGGTGTGGTGTTGGCAACCCAGCGCGCAGGCACGTCGCCCGCGACGAATTCGACTTCGTTGAAGAACGTGCACAGCAGGCACTCGGCTTCTTCGACCTCGTCCGGCAGCGCTTCGATGGTGTGCCACGGCACGTCGGTGGCCGAACTCCATTGCCGCTGCAGCGCTTCCTCGTACAGGAACGTTGCGTTCTGCAACCAGATCTCGGACTTCGCGCGCACGCCGTAAGCACCGATGCGATACGCATCCGCGCGTTCGCCGGCACCGCGTGGCCGACCGGTCATGTTTTTGCTGAGCTCGGGAATGTCGCCGTAACTGCCGAGCTGAATCTCGGTGAGGGTCAGGCCGCGTTTGCCCGGCTCCGCGTGCATTCCCCACTCGCCCATCTTCTGCATCCAGCTCGTATCGAGCTCGTATTCCTGCTGTTTGACCGGTGCCTCGCTCATATGCCCTCTCAGTCGTCTCGAAACCCAGACTCGTCATATAGCACTGTCGGCGCACCATTTGAATACGTATTCACACGGTTTCAGGCCGATCGTGTGAACTTTGTGCAGGTTCGCGGTGCTCGGCGCTAAGATCCGACTCCTCGATTGCGGGGAAATCCATGGCTGCTCAGTCGCTCGCCGGCATTCGTGTACTCGATATCGGCGGCAGCGTGGCCACCGGCTATTGCGGCAAGTTGTTCGCCGATCACGGCGCCGAGGTGATCGACGTCGAGCCGCTGCAGGGCGCCGCGACGCGGGCGTTGCCGCCGTTCAGCGATCGAGCAAGCGCGCCGGACAACAGCGCGCTGCATGCATATCTGAGCAGCAACAAGCGCAGCGTCTCACT
>JANLUG010000374.1:0-10635 GCA_031363335.1 Gammaproteobacteria bacterium | reverse complement strand
ATACTCGTCATTGAAAGTCGGCCGCTTGCAGAACTGTCGATACCACGGCTTCAGTGCTTCCGCGGCATCCGGTTTACCGACGGTCTTTTCGACGCGTTCGCGAATGCCGTTCATCTTTTTAAAATCGGCGAGTTCGGTCAGCAGCGCGGCCTCTTCAGGCGAAATCGGTACGTCGCTCTTCTTCGGCAGCATGCTCGCGAGCGTGCGGAAGATCTCGGTCCAGCCGTCGCTGACGAGGTCTTCGGACATCGGTTGGCCGGTGACCATGGCGTTGAAGTTCTCGCGCCGGTCGCGCTGCCAGCCCGGCTTCAGCGATTGCACCCAGTTCGGGTCGGTCGGCTTGTTGCCGCGCAGATCCACGGACGACGGCGTGCGCTGAAACACGTACAGCTGCTTCGCGTGCGCGCCGACGTGCGGCACGCTCTGAATCGCGGTTGCGCCGGTGCCGATGATCGCCACGCGCTTGTCGGCGAGCTTCGTCAATCCGCCGCTGTGATCGCCGCCGGTGTAGTTGTAGTCCCAACGGCTCGTATGGAACGTGTGGCCCTCGAACTCTTCGATGCCGGGCACCGACGGCAACTTCGGCCGGTTCAGCGGGCCGGTTGCCATCACCACGAAGCGCGCCTTCATGGCGTCGTTACGGTCGGTGGAAACGATCCACCGCGCGAGATCCTCGTCCCAACGCAGGTTCGTCACCTTCGTCTGGAAGCAGGCCGACTCGTACAAGTTGAACGTGTTGGCGATCCGCTGCGAATGCTCGTAGATCTCCGGCGCGAACGAGTATTTCTCTTTCGGCATGTAGCCGAGATCTTCAAGCAACGGCAGATAGCAATACGACTCGATGTCGCACTGCGCGCCGGGGTACCGGTTCCAATACCACGTGCCGCCGAAGTCTCCACCGGCTTCGATGACGCGGAAGTTGTTGATGCCGGCCTGACGGAACCGCGCGCCCGCCAACAAACCGCCAAAGCCGCCACCGATGATGACCACGTCCACTTCGTCGGTGAGCGGTTCGCGCGTGAAGCCGGGTTCGACGTAGGGGTCATCCACGAAGTGGGCGAACTTTCCGGCGACCTCGACGTACTGGTCGTTGCCCTCCGGGCGAATCCGCTTGTCGCGCTCCTGCCGATATTTTTCGCGCAGCGCGTCCGGATCAAAACCGAGATTGGAATATTGCGGCTTGAGTTGTGTGCTCATCGATGGCTCCCCCGGTGGATGATTCAGCGAACCGCCTGGTGCCCCCACCAGGTCGGCAATTCACGTGAATTAAGTGACCCATGGTTCCATAACGCGGCGCTCCCCCGCAACGACTAGCGCGATTCAGCCAGCACGTTGTCCGCATAACACACCGCGTCCGGTCGTAGCGTCGCTTTGTTGCATTCGTACCAGAGACGGCTGACCGGCGTGCTGCCGTAGATGCGCCGCACCGCGACGTCGAATCCTGCTCGCTCTTCGTTCGAACGCTGATCGAGGTACGGAATGATCTGCAGGCGCTGCTGCCACCACGCCATCTGCTCCCAGTGCAGTGTCGATGCGTCTTCGGCCGTCAGGCCCACCCGCGCGATCAGCGTCGCCTCAAAGGGTGTGGGTTCGGCGCCGAGCGCGGCGTTCGCCCTGACGTTGAGATTGAGCAGCCGAGGGTCGGTCGCCCGCGCGAGAAACAGGTCGCGATTACCGCCGGCGCTGTTCTGGCTGATCGAGTGGCGCACCTGATTTCTGGCGAACCGCACCTGCACAGCCAGGTATCCCAACGTCAGAAACACCGCGATCGATCCCAGCACCTCACCCAGCGCACCGATTGCATCCCAGTTCATCTGCAGCCTCCTGTGTTCGGTAAAGGCTATCACTGCCGAAAATCTCTGGCGCTGTATCGGACTTTTGATCGACACTCGTCCTTCACAACCGGGAGGGCAATCAACCATGGCGATATCGCTGTACGACATCAGCGTGACTTCGTTTCTGCAAACGCTCGGCGGCGTTGCCGGGTTCCTCGACAAAGGTCTCGCGCACTGTAAGGCGAGCGGCGTCGATCTGAACGAACTCGTCGAGACGCGTCTGCAGCCCGACATGCTGCCGTTCCGCTTTCAGGTGATCGCGGTGGCGCACCATTCGCTCGGCGCTATCGAGGGTGTGCAAGCGGGTCTTTTCAAACCGCCGTCGGGCCCGATGGACCAGGATTATGCCGGGCTGCAGAAGCTCATCGGCGATGCCCGCGCGAAGCTGCAGAAACTCTCGCGCGAGTCCGTCGACGCGTTCGAGGGCAAAGACGTCGTATTCCAGCTCGGTACGAACAAATTGCCGTTCATTGCCGAGGGCTTCCTGCTGTCGTTCTCGCTGCCGAACCTGCATTTCCATGCGACGACCGCGTACGACATTCTTCGCATGAAGGGCGCGCCGCTCGGCAAACGCGACTATCTCGGCCCAATGCGGATGAAAGCCTGAAGGTCGCTTCAGTCGACGGGTAGCCACCCGAGATACCGATCATGCCGATGGATGTTAAAACCCATGTCGCACTCGGGCTCGAGCGCGCTGCGCCCGCGCAGGCGAACGGCCGCTCGAACGCAGACATCGTGCCGTCGTTGAATCACGCGGGCGACGCGCCGTATCACCCGTGTCCCGAAGCATTCCCGGACGCCTCGATCCCCGCCGGCACCGTCACGAAGCACGCGGAGTGGAACGCGTCGCGCATCTACGCCGATACGTCGCGCGACCTTTTTGTTTACACGCCCGCAAATCACGACGCCGCGCGACCCGCCGCGCTGATCGTTTTCAACGACGGCTTCGGTTATCTCGGGCGACGCGGTTCGGTGCGTGCAACACAAGTGCTCGACAATCTGCACGCGAACGGCGCCATCGAACCGACCGTCGCGGTGTTCGTCAATCCGGGCCGCCCGGTCGACGCCGCGAACGCCGATCGGTCCTTGATGAATGATGCCGCATTGAGCCAACGCAGTTTCGAATACGACTCACTGACGCCGGACTACGGCGCGTTCCTGCTCGAGGAAGTGTTGCCGTTCGTCGTCCGCGAACATCGTATTACGATCACCGACGATCCTGAGCGCCGCACGATATGCGGAATCAGCAGCGGCGGCATCTGCGCGTTCACCGTCGCATGGCAGTACCCGCAACACTTCCGGCGCGTGCTCAGTCACTGCGGATCGTTCACGAACATCCGCGGCGGACACAACTACCCGTATCTGATCCGGACGACGCCGCGCAAACCGATCCGCGTCTATCTGCAAAGCGGCGCGAACGACGCGCAAACGCTGTTCGGCGATTGGCCGCTCGCGAACAAGACGATGGCCAGCGCACTGAACTACGCCGGCTACGATTACCGTTTCGAATTCGGTGAAGGCGGCCACAGCCTGCGGCACGGCGGCGCGTTGTTCGCCGACTCGCTGCGTTGGTTGTGGCGCCGCGACGGAGATACACGATGAATGCACGTTTCAACGCAGCGCAGGTCGACGCTTGGCGCCGCGACGGCGTCGTCGGCATCGAACGGTTCTTTCAGCCCAACGAGGTTGCAGCGGTGCGCGCGGATTTCGAGCGCGTGTTCGGCCGGTCGGAAGGTGCGGACGAACCCATTGTCAAGAAGAAGGCCGGCGAACTCGGCCGCTTCAATCCCGCGCAGTTCACGACATTCGACGCGATCCCGTTCGACTGCTCGCCGGCGCTCAACCTGATCGGCGTGCATCCGGCGCTGATCGAGTTTGCACGCACCGCGTTACGCAGCGCCGACGTCCATCTGTATCAGTGTCAGGCGTGGGCAAAATTCACCGGCGACGCCGACTACGATCAACCGTTCCACTGCGACTTCGTCAACCACACGCTCACGGCGCCGTCCGACGACGAGTGTCTGAACTCGGTCGCGATCCTCTGTTACTTCAGCGACGTGTCGGAGGCGCACGGACCGATGCACTACGTCCGACGGACCGACAGCGCAAATGTAGCGGGACCGGAAGCGACGCTGCACGCCGACCCGGCTCTTCAGCAGAGCCTCGTGCCGTACGAGCGTTCCAGCGCAGCACCGGCCGGCAGTATTTTTCCGTACGGCATCGACGTGTTTCACCGCGGCACCAACATGACGGTGCCGCGCGGTCATCGCTACGCGGTGATGGCGTGCTACAAGCGCGCGAGCAACGACACGATCGGCTATCACGCGTGGCCGTTCCACCACATGAAACCGTGGCACAACATCTTCGATCACGCGACACCGGAGCAGCTGGCCTGTTTCGGCGTGAATCCGCCGGGGCATCCGTTCTGGAACGAGACGACGCTCGCGCGCTCGCAAGCGCGCTATCCGAACTGGGATCTCACCCCTTATCGGAGTCGTTTGGGGTAAGCGCTTCTTTGCGTTTGCTCGCCAGCGGATGCATCACGCCGGCGCCGCGCGGCCACACACCGGGTTCGCATTTGATGTGGCGACACAATCTCTGCGCGTGCGGCGACAACGCCGCCCACACGTCGTACGGCATCGACTGCGTGAACATGAAGGTGTGAAACCACGGCGCAACGTATTCGATGTTCGGCATCGGCCGAATGTCGCGGCTCAAGTTCGGCGTGCCGCCGTGCCACGCGCGCGTATCGCGGAACACACCGGCGCCTGCCGGTGCGCCAACGAGCGTCGACAGCCGCATCCATTCCGGTTCGTCCGCGGGCGATGGCGGTGAACTCTGCGCCGCGTGTGTGCCTGCAATCTGCCGGATCGGGCCGTTCTCCCACGTCAGATCCGACATCAGAAAGTTGATGGTAACGAGCGGCGGTGTGCGCTCCACGATCAGCCGCTGCGTCGCCAGATCGAGTTCGTCGGAACCCGCTTGGGAACCTGCCCGCGGGCGCAATTCGATGCCGAGCGCTGCGGCTTGCTGCAGCCGCTCCGGCGGCATCGTCAGCGGATCTTTGAAATCCCAATGCAGATGCTGGTATTCGACCGCGCCGGGCAGACAGAAGTCACCGCCGCCGCCGCGCACCAGATAGTCCGCCGTGCCGAAGATCTCGGTGAGAATCGGCGTGGTTGTGGGCAGGTCGATCATCGACGTCCATTCCGGCTCGTGCATCAGATGACGCGACGCAGAGCACGTGCCGTAGCTGTAGCGGTGCGGCAGACGGTTCGTCTCGGTCATGTACTTACGGCCGTCGCGCCCCGGTATCGACAGCACATCGTCGATCAACCGCGCGCACCCTGCCTGGAAGCGTTGCAGCTGCCCGGCGTCGAGCAGGTCGCGCACCACTACAAATCCATCGCGGTGAAAGATCCGGGCGGCGCGCGCGACTTCGTCTGGATTGACGATCTCCAGGCCGTGAATGCCGTTGTGGTCGCGCAGGTGATTGCGCAGTGCCACCACATCCGGATCGTCGTAGACGCGGCACCGCGGCGCGCGCGGGTCCGCAACGCCGAACCCGGGATTCGACAGCGCCGGATTGCCGTACTCATCGACGGTTTCATTGGGGGGCGTGCGTTCGTCCCAGCCGACCATCGCGCTCACACCAGCGTGACCCGCGCAAACTTGCGTTTGCCGACTTGAACGACGTACGTGCCGGCCTCGAGCTTGAGGCCGCGATCGGTTACCACTGCACCGTCGACCTTCACGCCGTTGCCTTCGATCAGGCGGAACGCTTCGCTCGTCGAGGCGGTCAGGTTCGCCTGCTTCAGCACGCCGGCGATCGGCAGCGGCGCGCCCTGCAGTGTGACCGCGTCTATCACATCGGGAACACCGCCCCGCGCGCGCACGTTGAAATCGCGCTCCGCTGCATCCGCCGCCGCGTCGCCGTGGAAGCGCCCAGTGATCTCCTTCGCGAGCATCACCTTTGCATCCTTCGGATTACGCCCGGTATCGATTTCGCGCTTCAGCGCGGCGACGTCCGCCTCCGGGCTGTGGCTCAGCAGCGCGAAGTACTTCCACATCATCGGATCGCTGATCGACAGCACTTTCGCGAACATGTCGTTCGGCGGCTCGGTGATGCCGATGTAGTTGCCCTTGCTCTTCGACATCTTTTCGAGGCCGTCGAGCCCTTCGAGCAACGGCATCGTCAGGATGCACTGCGGCTCCTGGTTGTATTCGCCCTGCAGCGTGCGGCCCATCAGCAGATTGAATTTCTGATCGGTGCCGCCGAGTTCGATGTCGCACTTCAGCGCAACCGAATCGTAGCCCTGCACCAGCGGATACAAAAACTCGTGCACGCTGATCGGCGTGTTCGCCTTGAACCGTTCGCTGAAGTCGTTGCGTTCCATCATGCGCGCCACGGTGTAGAGCGACGCGAGCTGGATCATGCCCCGCGCGCCGAGCGCATCGCACCATTCGGAGTTGTAGCGGATCTCGGTCTTGTTCTCGTCGAGCACCAGTTTCGCTTGATCGAAGTACGTCTTTGCGTTCGCTTCGATCTCTTCGCGGCTCAGCAGCGGCCGCGTGGTATTGCGCCCCGACGGATCGCCGATCATCGACGTGAAGTCGCCGACGAGAAAGATCACGGTGTGGCCGAGATCCTGCAGCTGGCGCAGCTTGTTGAGCACCACGGTGTGACCGAGGTGCAGATCCGGCGCCGTCGGATCGAGACCCAGCTTGATTCGCAACGGCACGCCGGTTGCCTCCGAACGGGCGAGCTTCGCCAGCCACTCGGCTTCGGGTATCAGTTCATCGCAACCGCGCTTCGTCACCGCCATCGCGTTCAGCACGCGATCGGTGACGGGGTATAGCGATGCGGCTTTCTCGATACGTTGCGACATGCTGCGCATGTTAGTGCCTGAAGGGCGCCGCGTCAGCCGATGCTGCGTCATCTTCAATCTCGAGGAGGTAATCAACGCAGCTTATCGGCCAAGCACATCCGCCGATAAAAGGGGACCATCGGATCCGCAAGGCGGATCAGATCCTTCGCAAGTTCCGTCGTTCAATGTCGGCTCGAAGCGCAGATGATCGTCCCATGGAAGTAGAGGAGTGCCGCAATGGGATTCGAGACAACGACGGAATTGGTGGGCGCCTTGCAATCGGGCCGAGTGTCTTCGGTCGAACTGCTCGATCGGGCGATCGCGCGGATCGAGGCGCACGACGGCGCGATCAATGCGGTGGTGGTGCGCGACTTCGATCGCGCGCGCATTTCGGCGCTTGAAGCGGATGCGGCGCTCGCGTGCCGAACGGCGACCGCTGCTCGGTGTCCCGATGACGGTGAAGGAGGCAATCCACGTCGCCGGTCTCGTGCCGACGCGCGGACTCGCGCCGCCCGGGGTGCCGGTGCTGTCGATCAACAAAGACGTCGACTTCGGCGTGCTCGGGCCGATGGCCAGAAGCGCGGCCGATCTGGCGCTGACGCTGAACGTCATCGCCGGTCCTGACGCGCCTTCGTGCATCTGTTGATGGCATTCTTCGGCGCCGACATGCCGTAAGGCACAACCGTTGTGGATGAGCGTCGCATCGCTCGCCGGACTACCGGCCACCGCGATGCCGGTCGGCCTGAGCAAAGCGGGCCCGCCGATCGGCGTTCAGGTCATCGGTCCGCATCTGGAGGGCCGCACGACGATCGGCTTCGCCCAAGTGTTCGAGCGTCAATTCGGCGGTTACGTCGCGCCACCGATGTTCCGGAACTGATTCAGCGCAGCAAGCCTCCACCTCCACCGGGAATCGAAGCTCAGCGTCATCGGAACCGCGACGCCACGATGCACTGTCGGGTAATCTCGCCGGCTTACTTTCATTGCGCTCGACCGATCCGGAGCCAGAATCAGATGCCGCGACCGCATTTGCTGCTCGTATATCTCTCGTTGCTGACGTGCTTCGCGTGTCGTGCATCAGAAGCCGCTTCCACCTCACCAGCCGACCGTGCGTACCGCAACGGCGTGATCTTCACGGCGGACGCGACGCACAGCACGGCGGACGCGACGCACAGCACGGCGCAAGCGCTCGCGATACGCGACGGCAAAATCGCCTACGTCGGTACCGACAAAGGTCTCGCCGAGTGGATCGGCCCCTCTACCGAACTGGTGGAACTGCACGGCGGCTTCCTGATGCCAGGCCTCATCGACGGTCACATGCATCCGTTGCAGGCCGGCACCCAGCTATTGAAATGCGGGCTCGACTACGCGTCGTTGACCGTCGCCGAATTCCAGGCGCGCGTGCAGAAATGCCTCGACGAATCCGCTGCGAAGGAACCCGCCGGGTGGCTCGAGGTGGTCAACTGGTTCCAGGAGAGCATGCTTCCCGTCGGCGTAAAGACCAGCCGCGCGACGCTCGACGCGCTCAAAACGAAGCGGCCGATCATCGTTCGTTCTTCGTTCGGCCACACCGTGCTCGCCAACACGCGTGCGCTCGAACTCGCGAAAATCACCGCAGATATGAAGGATCCGGCCGGCGGAAAGATCTGGCGCGACGCATCGGGCGAGCCGACCGGTCTGCTCGAAGACGCCGCGTTCGTCGTGTTCGAGGCGCTGCTGCCGCAACCGACGGCCGCCGACAACGCGGCGGCAGCGCAAGCCGCGTTGTTGGAAATGAGCCGTCAGGGTGTAACGACATTTCTCGATGCAATCGCACCCGAGGACGACCTGGCCGCGTTCGCCGCAGTGCGTAAATCGGGCGCGCTTACCGCGCGTGCCCACTTCGCGCCGCCCATCGTTCCGGCGCAAGCCGCCGATCCTGTTGCCGCGGTCGCGGCCGTCGTCGCACTCGCCCAACAGTACGATGAAGGCGCGATCTCCCGCGCGCCGGGTATCACCGTGCGCAATGCAAAGCTGTTTCTCGACGGCGTGATCGCGGCACCCGCGCTCACAGGAGCCATGCTCGAACCGTACATGGCGAATGTCGGCACCGCCGAGAAGCCGCGCTGGGCGCCGGGATCGAGCCGCGGGCCGGCCGTGTACTTCACCCCGCCAACGCTCGCCACGCTGCTGGTGGAACTCGGCAAAGCCGGCATCGATCCGCACATGCATGCCGACGGCGACGCCGCCGTTCGCGCGGCGCTCGACGGTGTCGAAGCGCTGCGCAAAGCGCTTCCGCACGCCGACATCCGGCCGGCCATTGCGCACGACGAAATCGTCGACCCCTCCGACTATGCGCGCTATCGCGAACTCGACGTCACGCCGGTGCTGTCGTTCCAGTGGGGCAAGCCCGCCGGCGACACGCTCGGCCTCACGCACTACTTCGGCCCGGAACGTATGAAACGCCTCGAACCGGCAGGCTTGCTCGCGGCCGCCGGCGCACGCATCGCGTTCGGCAGCGACTGGCCCGTGGATCCGCTCGACGAATGGTTCGCGCTGAAGGTCGGCGTGACGCGAACGAACACACCGGATGCGCCGCCCGAATATCGCGGCCGTCTCGACGACGATCCGGGTCTGTCGCGGCAAGCGGTCCTCGAAGCCGCGACGATCAACGCCGCCTACGAATTGCATCAGGACGCGACGACGGGCTCTCTCGAAGTGGGCAAGTTCGCCGACCTGATCGTGCTAGACCGGAATCCGCTCACCGTACCGGCCGAAGAGATCGCAAAGGTTCGGATCCTACAGACACTGGTCGGCGGCGCGGTCGTCTACGATGCGACCCTTCCGTGATCTCGCCAACGACCTCGTAACGGCGCGGCTGCTCTTTGCTCAATACGGAAGCGCTCACTGCGGAAGCGCTTCGAGCCATTCTTCCAACGTGTCCAGGCGCTTGTCCCAGGAGTTCTCGGCCGCAACGCGCCGGCGTTCCGTGGGACTCCCCACCCCACCCGAATCGATCGCTCGGGAGAGCGCACCTATCCAGTCGTCCAGCGATTCCGCGATGGCCACCACGTGAGGAAATTCCCGGAGCGCGTCGATGCTCGACCCGACCACGGGTTTCCCGGCGGCCAGGTACTCGTGCAGCTTCAACGGATAGACGTCGGTCCACCAACCGCCGGGCGTGCTTCGATAGCACATCGTATTCACGTCCATATGTCGTATGTAGCGCGGCACTTCCGTGTACGGCTTCCTCCCAAGAAAGTGCACGTTCGGTTGCGACTTGCAGCGAATCAGATAGGCGCGGTTGGATTCCGAAAAATTGTTATGGCCCACCTCCGGACCGACCAGAACCCAATGCCACGACGGCTGCATGCGTGCAATCTCATATATCAACCGAAAGTCGACCTTCTCGTTGAGAAAACCGACATACGAAATGCGCGGACTCGGGATTTGCGCCAGGTCCTGCGGGCAGGCCGAATGCTCGACATCCGCGAATGCGCCGATGTCGACGCCGTTAGGCAGCAGACGCACGCGCTCGCCCCCCGACAGCGCCGACGCGACTCTCTGCGAACTCGCCAGAACGAGGTCGGCTCGCGCGACGAGCGTCTCTTGTGCGACAGCGTCCGCGGCGCTCCAGTGGCTCATCAACGCAAACGTGTCGTCCGCGTGATAAATCGTCGCGGCCGCACCGATCGAGGTGAGATACGGCAAGAAATGCGGCCTGAACAGATACACGATCGGTCGCGTGCCGCGCGCCACGTTCGCGAACCTGCGCATGGACCGGCCGTGATGGGTCACCACTGAACGGTCCCACGTGGGGAACCGCGGCCACCGCATCTGCCAGCGTCCGGGCCAATACACGCGCACACCGTCGAGCATCTCAGTGCGGTCGAACCAACGCGCGTCGCTCCATCGCGGGCTGAACCGCTCCCAGATGAAGAACGCGCCGGTCGAAT
>JANLUG010000369.1:0-9452 GCA_031363335.1 Gammaproteobacteria bacterium | reverse complement strand
CCGCTGGAGGAGGACCGATGACGAAAGAAAAGAGTGTGGAACCCCTGGAGCCCGAACGGCATCGATGTGCCAGATTGGGGTTGCTTCACAACCACACACGGGACAGGGGAACCACGATGAACGACCTTACGACGTATGGTCGTTCATCGTGGTTCCCCTGTCCCGTGTGTGGTTGTGAAGCAACCCCAATCTGGCACATCGATGCCGTTCGGGCTCCAGGGGTTCCACACTCTTTTCTTTCGTCATCGGTCCTCCTCCAGCGGTCGATCAGGCGGGCGGCGTCCATCTCATCTCCGAACGGCGCCATCCATGGCGCCTCAGGGTCCGCGCACCGACCCACCGCCGCTCGCCCCAGTCACCCGCGACTCCGAGTGGGAGAGACATCGAGACGTCAACAACGGCTGTGATGCCCCAACAAGTCAAAAGCCGGTGCCAGGCACCGTCTGTTGACTTGTTCATCGGTTCACCCGCTACGGTTCGGAGCGCCCAGGGACGGCTCGAGCGTGTCCAGCGCTTCAAGACTCCACCTCCGCCGGGACTCGAAGCTCAGCGCGTCAAGCCTCCACCTCCACCGGGGGTCGTCAGCGCAACCCCGCGGGCTTATCCTCTGCGCTTCGAAGCGAAAGGCGGTGCCATGCGCTACGTGATCGAGTTCCTGGTCCCCGCGATGATCGTGATCGTTGTGGCTTTCGTATTGTTCCGCAATCGAACAAACACACCGGCCACCGCCACTGCGTCACAGGGGAAGGAAGATACCGGCACGTTGTCGACCGGAACGTTCGTGGTGATTCTGATCATCGGCGCGACGTTCACGGTCGCGCTGATCTACGCGCTTCACAACGGCACGTCCTGATTACCGCTACGCCGGGATCCGCTCCCGAACGAACACGCCGATGCGTTTGACGGCGTCTTTCGCCTCCGGCAGATGTGGCGTTGCCTGCCAGACGTGGTGCGCGCCCTCCTCAATCTCCAGGCGTACGGGTACGCCCGCCGCGCGCGCCTTGTCGGCCACACGAGTCGAGTCGTCCAACAGGACCTCGCGTGTCCCGACCTGAATCAGCAGCGGCGGCAAGCCCTTGAAGTTGCCGTACAACGGCGCAGCCAGCGGGTTCCGCAACTCATTCCCGGCATAGGTCTTTGCGGTATCGCGCAGCCCTGCGATCGTGATCATCGGATCATCGGCACCGCCGGGCTGCGCCGATGCACCGGTGCCCTCGAGATCAGTCCATGGCGACAGGCATACCGCACAGGCCGGCAGCGTATCGCCGGCATCCCGAAGTGCGAGCAATGTCGCGAGCGTCAGTCCGCCGCCGGCCGAGTCGCCGGCGATCGCAATCGAACTCGCCGCAATGCCCTGTTTGCGCAGCCAACGATACGCGGCAGTCGCGTCGTCTACCGCGGCCGGAAACGGATGTTCGGGCGCCAGTCGGTATTCGAGCACCAACACGCGCGCGGCCGCTTCCAGCGCGATGCGCGAGGCCAACTCGCGATGCGTCCGTCGCGAACCCATCACGTAACCGCCGCCGTGCAGGTACAACACGACACGGCCGTTGGCGCTGTTCGGCATTGCCACCCAGTCCGCCGACATGTCGCCGACTTGAACCTCGTTGACGGTCACCTTTTCGGGGAGCGGCAGACCCTCGAGCATTGCGGCCAGCGACGCGCGCTGTTCCTCGATGGTCCCGTCGGTGACGACGGGGCCATTCGCGATCAGCTCGATGAAATCCGTCAGTTCCTGGCTCGGCATCACTCACCCTAAGTTATTCGAACGCGCGCTCATCGTAGTGATCCCCCAATCGAATGCAAACGCGCAGCCGTTGGGTAACGGCTGACACGATGTCGGGAAGTCGTCCGTCGAATCGCACGCAGCCGCGAAGCTAATCTGGATTTCCCCTGATCCCTCCATCCTTCCCTACAGGGGCTTGTCGGGACGGTGCGCGCCTTGTCGAAGGAGCACCGCCCCGACTTTTCTGACCGTCACGGCTCTTTGGGGAACGGCTTCAGTCGCCTGAGCACGCGGTCGGGGTCGCCTTGCGGTGTGTTCTGCATTGCGCGATCGACCATCTTGTCGTACTTCGGGTCGAGCCGAGCGACCTTGCTCGCACTCGACAGGCGCACCGACGACTGCGAGACGATGCGCGTCGCACCGGGTTTGCCGCAGCGCGCGCATTCAACCGTTGCAGGTCGCGCCGCGATCGAACTCCAGTGGGAAGTGACCTCTCCGCAATCCGCGCAGCGGAATTCGTAGACGGCCAAGATCAGGCGGCGAGCCGCGCGCCCGTGTCGAAAAACGACTGCAGCGTCAGATGGTACCGTTCGAACTTCAAGGTCTTGAGCGGATCCGCCCCCTTGACGATTCCGTTGGGTGTGTCGACATCGAGGCTTACCAGCGTCGGCGCGGTTCCTGCCTTGCGACCGGCAAGATACGATTTCCACGCGTCGGCGCTCAGCTCCAGGTAGAAGTCCGCATCGCGCAACGCGTCGAGTTCGATCGACGCGACGGCCGCGCACTCGAACGCTTCGAAGTCGACGAGAAAGGCGGAGTCACCGGCTTTGATTCCAACCCGCACGTCGCAAGTGCCGAGCCGGCGGAAATCACGGTCGGCGTTCACCAACTCGCGGACCTTCTGCAACAGACCCAGATTCAATGCGGCGAACATTCGGTCACTCCGTGAATTCGGTTGCAACGCGGGCCGACGCGTCGAAGAAATACTGCATCGACTGGTTGTATCGGAAGAACAGGTCTTCGCGGTACTGGTCGCCGTGCACCGAATGCGACAACCCTTCAGCGCGCCCCAGGTCCAGCGTGTTCAGGGTGTGATGCAGATCCGCGTGGCCGTTCGCCGCGATGTTCTGAATCATCTCTTTCCAGTCCGCGTACGACATTTCGAGAATGTAGTCGGCCGCGGCAAGATCGCTGTCCTGCACTTTCGCAGCGGCGCTGCACTCCGCGCCTTCGAACGTGATCAGAAACGACTGGCCACCGATCTTCAGACCCATCAACGCGTTACACGCACCGCCACCGCCGCCTTGATACGACTCATCCGCGTTGAATACCGCGCGCACCGCGTCAAACCACTGAACTGAGGGGAATGCCGCCATGATTTACGACGCCTTCAGGTATGCAGAAAGTTCCTCGGGGAACAGCGTACGCCGCTCCACACCCAACCACTTCAGCGTGGCGAGATAGCGCGTGATGTAGTCCGACATCATGCGTCGGAATACCTTCGCACCCGCTTCCGCGCCGCTGATGCCGTTACCGAAAACGATGGTCAGCGCCTCGCGCAGCACGACATCCTGAAGTTCGCGCACCAATACGCGCTCACCGATGAAACACAGCTGCTGCAGGATCAGGTTCTGGTCGTCCTGGTGATTCACCGCATAACGCAGGTGATCGATGCCGTACGTCAGATGCCGCGCCTTGTCTTCGAGACAGTGCGCAAAGATCGTCCGCTCGGCTTCGTTGTGCGCGTAGCGATGCAGGTAGCGATACATCGTCTGCGTGAACAGGCCGCGCATGATGAACAGGTACAGCACTGCTTCGGACCAGCCGCCGCGGCTTTCGAGGATCATACGATTGACTTCGCCGGGACCCTCGAGGCCGAGCCCGCCGCCGTTGCACAGCGCCCGCTTACGGAACACTTCCATGTGGCGCGCGCCGTCGAAACTGACGGTGGCGAGAAACTGTTTGATCTCGTGATAGCCGTACGCCATCTGCGACTGCCAGTGCGTCACGCTCTCGACGTCGGCATTCGCGTATTGCGATAACTCGGTGCAGACCTGGCAGATCGCGCGTTCGACGTCGTCCGGCAGTGCTTCCACCGTCTTCCACGGAATGCTCACGGCCGGCGCCCAACGGCGCTGAATCGCTTCCTCGTACATGTCGGCCGCGGAGTCTGCCCATAGATCGACTTTATCGCGGATCGCATAGCCGAGCGGCGGCACGCCGCGTCGCGACACGGCACCGCGCGGCGCGCGCGTCTGATCCGTCCACACGGGCGGTACTTCGCCGTAAATCCCGACGTTCAGATCGCCGAGGCGCAACCCATGCTTGCCGGGTTTGACGCGGGTGCCCCACTGATGGGTCTTGCCCATCCACTTCAGATTCGGCGGCGCAGGTTGCGGACCGGCCTTGTCGTCGGGTTTGTCGCTCACGAAATTTCCCCCGATTGCGGCGTCAGACGGCCGCGTGGTCGTCGAACGATTGGATCAGCGACGAACGGCCGTTGTCGAAACGGTCGCCGAAACCCGTGGAACGGACGCGCTTGATATATTCCTGCACCTGGCGCTTGCGAATCGCGATCAGTTTGCGCACGCCTTCGTCGTATTTGTCTTTGCCGCCCCCCAACAGAATCGCCAGCGCCTCGCTGGAGTCCGTCTGCGTGCCGGCCGGGTTCTGCGAACCAGCGAGGATCTGCCGCTCCGCTTCATCGAGATAACACTGAATCTCTTCGCGCCGTTGCGGTGCCGTTTCCGACATGTAGCGCATGTGCATCACACCGAACGCGACGTGGCGCGCTTCGTCTTGCGCGCACAGCCTATACATCGCCTTTTCGGCCTCGTTGTACGCCATCAGTTCGCCCATACGGAACATCGTCAGCACGGCGCCTTCGCCGGAGATGTGCAGCCGCGACGACATTTCGGTGAAGTCGCGCGCCAGGTCGATGCTGCCGACGACCCCCGCAGTGCCGCCCGACGTCTGCATCAGCCCGCCGCCGTTGGCGAGCGCGCGTTTACGAAAAACATCCATATGCCGCGACTCGTCCATCACCTGCGCGAGCAGGCATTGGCGGGGTTCGAAAAAATCGGGTGTGGTGCTCGCGATCCAGCGCGCCGGTACGTCGCCGGCCACGAATTCGACTTCGGTGAAGAACGTGGCGAGCTGACACTCCGCCTCTTCGATGTCGTCGGGCAGCGGCTTGATGGTGTGCCACGGTACGTCGGTGGCCGAACTCCAATGCCGCTGCAGCGCTACTTCATAAAGGAACGAGGCGTTTTCGAGCCAGATCTCGCTTTTCGACATCACGGTATAGCCGCCGATGCGATACGAATTCGCCCGCGCGCCGGCGCCGCGCGGGCGGCCGGTCTGGTTGTCGCTGTGTTCGCCGGGTTCGCCGTAACTGCCGATCTGGATATCGGCCAGCGAAAGACCCTGTTTGCCGGCCACCGCCCGGATACCCCATTCGCCCTGGCGATCCATCCATCCCAGGTCGAGCGCGCTCGACGGTTGCAACACATCTGCTTCGCTCATACGGCCCCCTCCGACAGAAATTCCGACACCGGGTCACTATATTGTGTCCCGTCGATATCGCAATGACGCCTTTTCGAAAAAGTATTGTGCTTCGCGCTCATCAATCGCGACCCCGAAATCATCGAACGGGTCGAAGCGGGCACCGACCGCAAGCGTGCCCCTATAATGCCGCCCCCATGGACCCGACACTCCCCGAATTGCTTGCGATCCTCGATCTGGAATCGATCGAGCTGAATCAATTCCGCGCCCATCATCCGGCCGGAACGAAAGGCCGCGTATTCGGCGGCCAGATCATGGCGCAGGCGCTGATGGCGGCCGGTCGGACGGTACCCGACACACTGCGCGTGCATTCACTGCACGGCTATTTTCTGCGTCCCGGGGATCCGGACGTACCGGTACTGATGTCGGTCGATCGCATTCGCGACGGCAAATCGTTTTCGACGCGCCGCGTCGTCGCAATTCAACGCGGCCAGGCGATCTTCGAGATGTCGGCGTCGTTCCAGACGCCGGAAGAAGGGCTCTCCCACCAGGCGCGCACGGTTGTTCGCGAGCCGCCTGCCAGGATCCCGCCCGTGCTCCAGCGCACTGCGTTCATCGCGATGATGGAAGACTGGAAGAACTATCGGCAGGACGCCCCGCGACCACCGTTCAAACGGGTCTGGTTCCGCGCGAACGGCGAAGTCGGCGACGACCCGCTGCTGCACGCATGTCTGCTGACGTACCAATCGGACTCGGATCTGATGTCGACGTCGCGTTTGCCGCATCGGCCGATCGACCGCGCGCGTCTGCAGCGCGCGAGTCTCGACCACGCACTCTGGTTTCACCGTCCGATACGCGTCGACGAATGGCTGTTGTACGACCTCGATAGTCCCTCCGCTTCGCAAGCGCGCGGCTACAGCCGCGGCGAGATCTACCAGACCGACGGCACGCTGATCGCGTCCGCCATGCAAGAGTGTCTGATGCGCAAGCACTGACGCGACGGACTTCGGCCGGTTCCGCGTATAACGGATCAGCCTGGTTCGACTCGGGAAGCCGCAATGATCTCGCAAGACGCCGTCGTAGCCGCAAACCGTTTTGGATTCGGCGCCGATCCCGCCTTGATGAACGTGATCGCGAAGGATCCGCGCGCGTGGGTCAGACAGCAGATCCTTCGTGAAAAAACACTGCCTGCGCCGCTCGCCGCGTTGCCGTCGACGATGGACGATCAGCTCGCCTTCTTCTTGTGGTTGCGCAACTACCGCAAGGAGATCCAGTCCACTGACGACGCGATGAAGGGGAGTGTCGAGAAGTCATACGCAAAGGCGCTCTATCCGCGCTATCAAACCGCCGTCAAAGCCCGCTTCGATGCGGCAGTCGCAACCGACACGCCGGTGTTCGAGCGGCTCGTGCACTTCTGGTCGAATCACTTCGTGGTTTCAGGCGCCAAGCCGGTCGCGATCGCGCTGCCGCCATCGTTCGAGCGCGACACGATCCGGCCGTACGTCACCGGAAAGTTCGCCGACATGCTGCTCGCGGTCGCGAAGCATCCGGCGATGCTGATCTACCTCGACAACACGCGCAGCATCGGACCGCATTCGGAGTGGGCGAAAAATCCGCCGAAACGGCCCCAGCAGTTCGCGGCGATACCGGCGCCGACGGGACTGAACGAGAACCTCGCGCGCGAAATCCTCGAACTGCATACCGTCGGCGCACACAGCGGCTACGACCAGGCGGACGTGACGAGCTTTGCCAACGTCATCACCGGTTGGCAGGTGGTCTCGCCGCGGCAGTTCGCACGCTTTGCAGCGCGCTGGGCCGGCATCGGCAACGATCTGTTCTATTTCAACGCCGACGCGCACGAGCCCGGCTCGCAAGTCGTGATGGGCAAGACCTACGCAGGTTCCGGCGTAGAACAAGGCGAAGCCGTGCTGCACGACCTCGCCCGGCATGCTTCCACGGCCACGTTCATCGCAACGAAGCTGGCGCGCCATTTCGTTGCAGACGATCCGCCCGAAGCCGTCGTCGCGCGATTGGCTGGAGTATTTCGCGAGACGGACGGCGATCTTGGCGCAGTGACGCTCGCGCTCGTCGACTCGCCCGAGGCGTGGACACAACCGCGCGCGAAACTGAAACAGCCGGAGGAGTACCTGATCTCCGCCGTACGCACATTGGGCGGCCCCCCTTTGGTGGGTCGTCAGCTGATGGCGAGCCTCAACGAGATGGGGCAGCGGCCTTATATGTCGCCGGGCCCGGACGGCTGGAGTGATCAACAGGACTACTGGCTGTCGCCGGACGGCATCTGGAAGCGCATCGAATGGGCGCAACTTGCCGGCCGCGCACTGGCCGCATCGATCACTCAGCCGGATCTATATGCGGACGGCGTGTTCGGCACAACGCTGTCGGCCGACACGCGCAACGCCATCGGCCGCGCCGAAAGCCCCGCGCAGGCGGTGGCGCTGCTACTCACGTCGCCCGAGTTCATGCGGAGATGATCATGCCCCTCGTCAACCGTCGCACGTTGTTGAAAACCGCGAGTCTCGGCATCGCCGCAGCGGCGCTTCCGCGCATCGCGTTCGCGGCACCGGCCATCGACAGGCGTTTCGTGGTGATCATTCAGCGCGGCGGCATGGACGGCCTCGCCGCCGTTCCGGCGTATGGCGATCCGGCATACGATTCCGCTCGCGCCGGCATTGCGATGCCGCCGCCAGGGAACGCCGGCGGCGCGCTCGCGCTCGATTCGATGTTCGGTCTGCACCCCGCGCTGACGGAGTTCGCGACGTTGTACGGCGAGGGTTCGCTGTTGCCGATTCACGCGGCGTGCGTGGCGTATCACGGCCGGTCGCACTTCGAAGCGCAGAACGTACTCGAAAACGGCGCCGCGATCCCCTACCTGCTGAAGTCGGGCTGGCTGAATCGATCGATCGCGGCGCTTCCCGCGGCCGATCGCGACGTCGGCATTGCGATCGCGCAGACGATGCCGGTCATCATGCGCGGCGATGCGGCCGTCACCTCGTGGTATCCATCGGTGCTGCCGCAACCGAATGCCGACACGATCGCGCGCATCGCGGCGATGTACACGACCGACCCGAAACTCGACGCCGCGCTTGCGCGCGCGCGTTCCGCGCACGAGATGGCAACCGATACCGATACAGGCTCGCAGTTCGCGAGCCTGATGACCGCTGCGGGCAGTTTTCTCGCGAAACCCGATGGGCCGCGCGTCGCGATGATCGAAAGCAACGG
Source organism: Gammaproteobacteria bacterium (assembly GCA_031363335.1). Lineage (GTDB taxonomy): Bacteria > Pseudomonadota > Gammaproteobacteria > Pseudomonadales > Azotimanducaceae > DATJGR01. Next base: position 982 of record JANLUG010000369.1, on the reverse strand, counting down.
CTGGGATACGCATGCGGCACAAGCCGCCGACTACGGCGCGCTCGCGCGAAATCTCAGAGAACTGAATCGGGGCGTCGCTTCGCTGCGCGCCGCGCTCGGTCCGACGTGGAGCCAGACGGCGGTGTTGATCATGACGGAGTTCGGCCGGACGGTGGCGATGAACGGCACACAAGGCACCGACCACGGCACCGGCGGAGCAGCCTTTCTGTTGGGGGGCGCGGTCGCCGGCGGCCGCGTGCTGGCGGACTGGCCCGGACTTCGACCCAACGATCTACTCGAGGGGCGCGATCTCAAACCGACGACGGATCTGCGCGCCGTGATGAAGGGGCTGCTGGTTCAGCACCTCGGCGTACCGGAAGCGCACGTCGAGCGTGTCGTGTTTCCGGACAGCGCGGACGTCAAACCGACTCGGGATCTCGTGCGAACCTGATCTAGGCAGGGTCGTGCGGCACGCCAACGTACCGCACGGGCGCTACTTTTTTGCCCAGGCAGCTCCCTGCAAGCGCAGGTACGTCCCGGGTGGTGCCTTGTCGAATACTTTTGGCGCGCCGACCTTGGCGACGTCGTCCGCCGTCACCGGATCTTTCGCGGTGGACGTCTCTTTCGCGACCTTCTCATACACCGCTCGACGCTTGTCGTTCACTTCGGTGATCAGCGCCTGCACCTCTTTGCTCGGGTTCGGCGACACCGCCGCGACATAACCTGTCCAGTCTTCACCCACCAGCCCCTGCTGGCGCGCTTCGTCGAGGGTCAATGCGAATGCGGCCATCGGCATCAGCATCAGGAATACGCACACCAATCGTCGAACCATGTTCGGCTCCTTCAGAAAATGTCGCTGTTCTTGTCGATCGCGCTGTCGAGCTGCTTGTCGACCTTGACGAGAATCTCGTGACGGATGTTCACGTTGAGATTGATCGTGATCGGCTCGTCCGTCGCGACCTTCACGGTCGGCGTGCACCCACCGACCCCGACGAGCGCCGCC
>JANLUG010000317.1:0-1599 GCA_031363335.1 Gammaproteobacteria bacterium | reverse complement strand
CGGACGGATTTCAATCGAAGTGGGGTCGTCGGCATCTGTTCATGGCGGCCGCCATCCTGCCGCTCAGCCTGATGTTCTTCGCGTTGTTCTGGCCGCCGGAAGGGCTGACGCAGATTCAGCTGTTCCTGTGGTTCACGCTGTTCAGCGTGCTGGTGCGCACGGCGCTGACGTTCTTCAACGTTCCGTTTCTATCGCTCGGCGCGGAGTTATCGCAGGACTATCAGGAACGCACCCAACTGGTTGCGGTGCGCATCGCCGTCGGCGCGTTTTCGATTCTCGCGGTGCAGGCGATCAGCTGGAACTTCTTCTTCGTCGGCACGCCCGATAATCCGACGCCGCAGCTGACGCGCGAACCGTACTTCGCGTTCGCGATTGCGATCGCGGTAATCATGGTCGTGGTGCTGTCCGCATCGACGCTGTTCACCGCGCGTTCGATTCCGCACTTGGCCGGCTCGCGACAGAAACCGCGCGATTTCGGCGTAAAGCGCGTCTATCAGGATCTGTACGAAGCACTGCACAACAGTTCGTTCCGGGTGCTGTTCGTAGGAACGTTGATCTATTTCATCTACGCCGGCACGCAGGGCGCGCTGTGGATGCACCTGATGACGTTCTACTGGCAGCTCGATACGAAGGGCATCCAGTGGATCCAGTACGCGGGAATCATCGGGGCCATCTGCGGCGTGCCGTTGGCCCCCCAGTTCAACCGTTGGTTCGACAAGAAGTGGACCGTCATCGTCGGTGTTTCGGTGGGTGCGCTGACGGATACCGTACCGGTGCTGCTCAAGCTGTTCGACGCGGTGCCGCAAGATCAGGCCACGCTGGTTCCGATGTTGATTGTGCTGTCGAGCCTCGGCAGCTTCTTCGGCGTTCAGGCCTCGATCACGGTTGCGTCGATGATGGGTGACGTTGCGGACGAACACGAACTGAAACACGGCACGCGCCAGGAAGGCGTCTATTTCGGTTCATACAGCTTCTCGCAGAAATGCACCGGCGCGTTGGGCAACTTCATGGCCGGGGTCGCGATCGATCTCATCGGCCTCAATCCGCTGTCGAAGGTCGGCGAAGTGCCGCAGGATGTGCTCAACCACTTCGGCGCGTCGTACGGATTGATCGCAATATTGATCGTTGCAGCGATCTGGGTTTTCCTGCCGTACTCACTGAACAGCAAGCGGCACGCGCAGGTGCTCATCGAACTGGCGAAACGCCGCCCATCGGACGCCGCGTCGGTGCCGGGCATGCCGACCGAGATCCAGGCGTCCGTGCCGGGCGGATAACCGGCGCTGCATAGATAAAGGAGCTTAGAAATGATCCGACGCGGTGTACTCGTTTCCAGAGAACAGTTCGACGCAGCCGCGCTCGTGGCATTCACGCAGGCGCTCGACACGCGCGGTTACGACAGCCTGTGGCTGCCGGAGCTGTTTATATGGGTGAGAGCAAGTCCGGAGCGGAGGATTCGGATAGCGATCACCAGAAATGATCAAGCCAGTGAGGGGGGGCGCAGCGTGACCGGTGTGCGATGCGATTAACAGATGGTCGTCGGCAGACAGAAATGGACAGACAGATAATGGGCATACGCATTTCATCACGCGCGTCATGTTG
>JANLUG010000550.1:0-2270 GCA_031363335.1 Gammaproteobacteria bacterium | reverse complement strand
ACAAGTTCGTCATCCAGTGGCTGCCCGCACATCTGCCGTCGCAAGTCAGCATGATCGGCGCCTTCACCGACCACTCGATCCGCTTGCCGGTAGCGGCGAGCATCGTTTACGGCGCCGCGCTTCTGCTCCTTGCCGTAGTCGTCTTCTGGTGGCGGATGCGCATCCTCGACGATCCGCCTTCGCGAGCGGAACTCGACGAATCCGTCACCGTGTAATCGATTGCCTCTATCGCCGTCCGCGTCGGTTTCGTTATGGTTGGGTGCGCACTGGAGGGTGATGCACATGAACGGACCGAAGGTCAGGCTGAGTTACGGCACGATCCGGGGTACCACGACGGACAAGGTGCATTGTTTCAAGGGCATTCCGTATGCCGCGCCACCGGTCGGCGACTTGCGATGGCGGCCGCCGGCGCCGCCGATTCCGTGGACCGGCGAGCGCGAAATGTTCGAGTTCGGTGCGTCGGCGATGCAGGGCAGTCTCGGCGCGATGGGCGAAATGATCGGCATCGCGGCCGGCCCAACGGATGAGAACTGTCTGACGCTGAACGTCTGGACCGGTAACGTCACCGACGAAGAGAGTCCGGTGATGGTGTGGATTCACGGCGGCGGCAACGTCGTCGGTTCGTCGGCGCAACCGCGCTTCAACGGTGAGTACTTCGTGCAGCGCGGCGGCATCGTGCTGGTCACCGTCAACTACCGGCTCGGCGCGTTCGGGTTTCTGCATTCGAGCGAACTCGGCGCGAGCGGCAACGAAGGGTTGCTCGACCAGATCGCGGCGTTGCGCTGGGTACGCAAAGAGATCCGCAAGTTCGGCGGCAATCCGAAGGACGTCACCGTGTTCGGCCAGAGCGCCGGCGGCATGGACATCACGCAGTTGATGGCCATGGAAGCGGCCGCCGGTTGCTTCGACAGAGCGATTCCGATGAGCGGTGCGTTGTCGCCGCAGGTGCCGCGCGACGAGGCAGCAGCGACAGCGGCGCGATTCGCAGAGAAATTCGGCGGTTACGAGGCGCTGCGATCGGTGCCGGCGCAACAGATTCTCGACCATCAGCAGGCGCTGACCGCGGGTCAACTCGGTGGCGCGGTGCGTTTTGGTCCGGTGCGCGACGGCGAGGTAATTCGCGCCGATGCGGCGATTGCGATCGGCGAGGGCACGTACACGAAGGGTATGCCGCTGCTGATCGGCACGGCGCGCGACGAGTGGGGTCTGTGGACCGGAATGGATCCGGCGATGCAGGCGCTCGACGAGGCGGGGCTCGAGAAGCGGGTGCACCGGTTGTTCGGCGATCGCGCGCGCGAAGGCATCGAGGTGTATCGCAACGCGCGCCTGCGACGCGTCGACGAGGTCACGCCGGTTGCGCTATGGCGCGCGATCATGACCGATTCGATGTTCCGAATTCCGGCGATCCGCCTGGCCGAGCTGCATTCGCATCACACGCGCGAAACGTGGATGTATGTATTCGACTATGAATCACCCGCGCTCGACGGGCGCCTCGGCGCCTGTCATTCGATCGACGTGCCGTTCGTGTTCGGTACTACCGGCGTCGGCGAGCTGGCGCGCTTCTGCGGCGACACGCACCTTGTGCGGTGTTTGTCCGAGATCATCCACGATACGTACGTCGCATTCGGCAAATACGGCAACCCGGCGAATGCGATGTTCGACTGGCCGGGCTACGACCGAATCTATCGCCGCACCATGCGGCTCGGTATGAAGTCCCGGATGGAAGACGCCCCCATGGAAGCCGAGCGCGCCTTCTGGGAATCGTTGGCGCCCGCCTGATGACGACGGTCGCCGAAACGCAGTGCATCATCGTCGGCGGTGGGCCAGCCGGCGTGATGGCGGCGCTGCTGCTCGCGCGCCGAGGTGTCGATGTGACGCTGCTCGAGATGCACAAAGACTTCGATCGCGACTTTCGCGGCGATACGGTGCACGCATCGACGCTCGATGTACTCCAGCAGATCGGTCTCGCCGAGCCGCTGCACGCGTTGCCGCACGCGAAGATGCGCAGCATCACGCTGCACACGCCGAAGCGGGCGATCCCGCTCGTCGATTTCGGTCGGCTGAAGACGCGTTACCCGTACGTGATGATCATGCCGCAGTTCGAATTTCTCGGATTTCTGACGGAGCAGGCGAGCGCGTATCCAAATTTCCATTTACGCATGAATGCGCAGGTTGTCGATGTGTTGCGCGACGGCGATCGGACGATGGGTGTGCGCTTCATGCAAGGCGGCGAAGCGCACGAGTTGCGCGCGCCGTTGACGGTGGCCTGC
>JANLUG010000291.1:0-1757 GCA_031363335.1 Gammaproteobacteria bacterium | reverse complement strand
AGTTCACGGTGATGCCTTCGCCGCCGAGTTCCACCGCCAACGAGCGCGTCAAGCCGATCACGGCGTGCTTCGCGGCTGTATACGGGCTGCCGAATCGCGTGGCGCCGAGACCTTCGGTGGACGCGATGTTGACGATGCGCGCCGACTTCGATTTGCGCAGGTGCGGCAGCGCCGCGCGGATCGTGCGCGTATGCGCGGTGATCAGCACATCGAGCGATTTCTGCCAGGCGGCTTCGTAATTCTCGCTATCGATCGCGATCGGTATAGAAATGCCGGCGTTGTTCACCAGGATGTCGATGCCGCCGAAGTGCGCGGCGATTTCCGCGGTGACGCGATCGATGGCAGCGCGATCGGAGAGGTCGAGCGTCCAACCACGTACGGTGTGTCCCGCTCCTTCGATTTCGCCAACGACCTTCTTGAGGTCTGCTTCGTTCAGGTCGATCGCTGCAACTTTGGCGCCTTCGTCCGCAAACAGTTGCGCCGTGGCACGACCCATGCCGCTGGCGGCACCGGTGACGATCGCGACCTTACCGGCAATGGAACGGCTGAGTTTGGAGAGTCGTGTCATCTGCGTCCCCTGAAGATCGAATAGGGGTCGGATTCTATCCCGGACTTGCCGCTTGTGTATCCCCGGTGTCGTGCCGCCCGGGCCGGTACCGTATCATGCGTTCTCGTTACACAAACGGAATGCGACGTTGAAGAGAACCAGCCTGTTGATTGCCCTATTCGCCTCGCTGTCGGCCTGCGCCACGCACGGCTCGAGCCCGCCGGCGAACCGCCGTTCCGCTTCGAAATCGACTACGACCGGAGTCTGATCGATCCGCGCCATCGTTATGCCGTCAGAGCGAGTATCGTCAGGCGACCGCGTGCTGCTCGTGTCCGCCATGGTGTATCCGGTGTTGACTCAAGGCGCCGGCGACAAAATCCACATCGTGCTGAAGCAGACCTAGTCGCAAAGCGACCGATCACTCGGCGTCGAGCCGCGCACGCGCGGCTGCGAGTCCTGCCTTTTCCGCATCGCTGAGCTTCGGATAGCTCAGCTCCAGGTCCGCAATCTCTTTGATCACAGCGCTCAGCACCACTAATCGCGTGAACCATTTGTTGTCCGCCGGCACCACATACCACGGCGCGTGCTTCGAAGCGGTGTTGCGAATCGCCTCCTCGTAGGCTTCCTGATATTCGGACCAGTGCGCCCGCTCCGCGACGTCGGCCGGTGAGAATTTCCAGTTCTTTTCCGGTTCGTCGAGGCGGTCCATGAAGCGGCGTTTCTGCTCCGCCTTCGATACGTGAAGAAAGAACTTCAACACGCGAACGCCGTTGCGCGTGAGGTAGCGCTCGAAGTTGCCGATGTCTTCGTAGCGTTCGTTCCAGATATCTTTCGTCACCAGCGACGGCGGCAGTTTTTCGTGCGCCAGCAGTTCCTCGTGGACCTTCACCACCAGCACTTCTTCGTAGTACGAGCGATTGAAGATGCCGATCTGGCCGCGCGCGGGAATGTGTTGCAGGTGGCGCCACAGATAGTCGTGGTCCAGTTCTTCAGCGGACGGCTGCTTGAACGACGTCACTTCGCAACCCTGCGGATTGATGCCCGACGTCAGGTGCTTGATGGTGCCGTCTTTACCGGCCGCGTCCATCGCCTGAAACACCAGCAGCAATGCCCACCGATCCTGCGCGTACAAGACGTCCTGCTGTTCGGCGAGCCAGCCGACGCCGGCCGCCAGCATCTCCTTCACGTCGTCCTTGTCGGCCGACTTCAG
>JANLUG010000286.1:0-5318 GCA_031363335.1 Gammaproteobacteria bacterium | reverse complement strand
TTGGCCTGGAAGAAGTCGTCGGAGATGAAGATCTGCGGCAGCTGCCTAACGGGGTTCATGCTGCGCATCCGATCCACGCAGACCTGGCCAAGATCAGGCCAGCCTCGTCCTCGACAATCGCGCCCACGCGACGCAGACATTGCCATCGTCCGTTCGTACATTTCCGGATCCGTGTGCTAATTTCGCAGAAGAATCGCGCTCGGATTACGTTCGGACTTTCGCAAGAGTCCTGTAACTTATTGATTTATAAGCCTTGCCCCGGTGGCACAGTGGATAGCGCAGCCTCCTCCTAAGGGGCAGGTCACAGGTTCAAATCCTGTCCGGGGCACCAAATAAATCAATCAGTTACGCCCCTTTCGCAGATCTACAAAATCCATTGGGGGTGCGCTCGGGGTGCAATCGCATGAAGCAGCCGCCGCAGCGCTGCGACCGCCATTTGCCGGCTGTCGCGAGAAAGGACGAAGACCGCACGCTGCCGGATTTCGTCGCAGGCGAAGCTCCGCGACGACCTACCTCAGGCGCAACGGTCGTTGGCAGTGTGTCGCATCGCAGATGACGGGTGTCGAGAAACCGATGGCGCTCGGATAGCGGAGCCGTACCGACCAAGGTCAATGGATAGTGAAATCGCCGACCGGTGAAAGGTGCACCAGCGGTATCGCGAAACGCAGCACAGCGCCGCGGCGATATCTTGGGCACCCTGACTGCCTGCGTGCATGGAATAGACGAGCGATGGCCATCTCAGAGTGGTTCCAGGTCAACAACATCCCGGTCGGTCGGCAGCAACTTGCCGACGGCAAGTGGCGTGTCGAATACAACGACATGATGACGCGGATTCGTGTTTCGACGAATCACAAAACGTACTCGGACCGGGTCAATTGCGGACTCGATCTGGACGCGTACCGCCGCATGGCGGAACACATCATCGCGGATCTCAACAAACCTCATTGATCGGGTCGCGCCCGGGTTGAATCGTTGGGGTGCCGTTACCCCAACGGGCCAACTACTGCGAAACACGAATCACGCGGAAACCGGAACCCTTCCGCATTCGCGGTCGGAGGACCTGCCGACGTAAGCGGTTTCTTACAACACCTCGTTTCCACCGAATACCTACACCGGAAGTACGCTTTGTCTCCATGGATCCTGCGTACCGTGTGCCGGGTACGCATGACTTCGAGTGAAACGTTGGAATCGCTCCATAAGTTGTTCACAGACTCCGTGCATCTATGCCGTGTGCATAGGAGAAGCTGCGTGCAGGCCATGTCGTGCTGGTTGGCCGAGGTCATATGAGATACCCGATCGTCGCGCTCCTGCTGCTGTTCTGTGACGTCGCTTACGGGCGTCCGCCACACCCTGCCGACGACGCGAAGGACCGCGAACTCGTCGAGCAACCGTTTCTGCGGGAATACGCCATGGGCGTGCAACGGCTGCCGATGGACGGCGGAAAAATCTATGGCTGGAAGGTGAACGAGACCGTTACGTTCGGTCGCTTCAAAGGCGAAAACGACGAGTTCGGGTTCAGTTTCGAACTGGACTCGCGCCAGCGCGTCGAAGTGACCACTGACGGGCTGCGCTGGCGCAAGGCGCTGGGCGGATCCCGCTGATCCACGCGCCTCTCCACTCCGGATGCCACTCCGGATGCCGGCCGGCATAAAGCGGCCGGGTCCACAGCTCTGGTTTAGCGCTCGATGCCTCCGTTAGAGTGGCGATCCGATCAGCTTTGACCACATGACTAGCAATCTCGCCCTGATTCTCGCGTCGTTTCTGCTGGTGCTGTTGAACGGCTTCTTCGTCGCCGCGGAATTCGCCATCGTGAAACTGCGGCGAACCCGGGCCGACGCACTCGAGAGCATTTCAGGCTGGCGCGGAACAGTACTGGCCCGCGTGCATCGCAACCTCGACGCGTATCTCTCCGCGTGCCAACTCGGCATCACACTGGCATCGCTCGGCCTCGGCTGGATCGGCGAACCTGCCGTTGCCGATCTGCTCGAACCGCTGTTCAGTCAACTCGGTATCAGCAGTCCGGATACGGCCTCTACGATATCGTTCCTGATCGCATTCATGACGCTGTCGTACCTACACATCGTGGTCGGAGAACTCGCGCCGAAATCGTTGGCCATTCGAATGCCGGAAAGCGTCTCGCTGTGGACGGCAATTCCGTTGTATGTGTTCTACTGGGCCATGTTCCCGGTGATCTGGGGTCTGAACCGCAGCGCGTTCTGGGTGTTGCGTCAGTTCAATCTCGACGTCACCAAAGACAGCGAAGACGGCTACTCCATCGACGAGATCAAATTGATCCTCCGCTCGTCGCTCGTCGATTCGAAGTTCGCCGGCGCCGACTGGCGCGCCTTAGCGCAGGCGTTGGGATTTGGCGAAGCCGAAGTGGCCGATCTCATGCGCCCCATCAGCGAAGCCGTCGTGTTGTCGCGCGATCTGTCGATGGAGGAAAACTTAGCGCGAATCGAATCCAACAAGTTCACGCGCTATCCATATGTCGACGCCGACGGCAACATCATCGGCATCATCCATCTGAAGGAACTGTTCCTGCCGCAGCGTCCGTTGGCGCACGACGCGCTGGAGAAAGCGGCAAAATCCGCATTGCTGGTTCCGCCGGATCTCCCGGCATCCGCGTTGTTCCAGCGCTTCCGGCTGGAGGGGCACCATATGGCAATCGTTGGCTCATCCGCGCAGCGAGCAACCGGCTTTCTGACCTTCGACGATCTGTTGAGCGCGCTGATGGGCGGCATCCGCGACGAATTCCGCAGTTCGAAAACCGACTGGACGCGCCTCGAAGACGGATCACTGGTCGCGCGCGGCTCCCTTCCCGTCTTCACGCTCGAGCAGACGCTCGGCATCGACATCGAGACGAAGGGCGTACGCACCGTCAGCGGTCTCATACTGCAGAAAATCGAGATGCTGCCGCAGGTGGGCCAGCGGATCGTGTTCGAACAGTTCGACATCGTCGTCGAAAAGATGGACGGCGCCCGCGTCGCGCAGATTCACGTCTATCCCACCGGCAGCACCGATCAAGACGACTTCAAAGACTGAGCACAAGGGAGCACACGCATGACCGACATCATCCTGCACCATTACGACGTCTCGCCCTTTTCTGAAAAGATCCGGCTGCTTTTCGGCCTCAAGAACCTCGCATGGCAGTCGGTGATCCAGCCGGTGATCATGCCGAAGCCGGATCTCATTCCGCTAACGGGCGGATACCGCCGCATTCCCGTCATGCAAATCGGCGCCGACGTGTTCTGCGACAGCCAGGTCATCCTCGCCGAAATCGAGCGCCGCGTGCCCGAACCGAAGGCACTGCTCGGACCGAGCTTCGCGATCAACCTGTGGGCCGACCGGCTGTTCTTTCAAACAACGATTCCGGTGCTGTTCGGCCAGATGAAGGAAGGACAACTCGATCAGGCGTTCATCGACGATCGCACCAAGCTTTCCGGTCAACCTTTCAATATGCAGGCGATGAAGGCTGCGTCCGGATTGATGAAGGGGCCATGGCGCGCTCAGGCCGCGTGGCTAGAGCAGGCACTCGCAACGAGCGGCGGCGATTTTCTGTTCGGTAAGTCGGCGAGCATCGGCGACTTATCCGCATACATGAACTTCTGGTTCCTAGGCGGCGCGCAACCCGACACCGTCGAAGAACTCACCCAGGGGCTCGACCGCGTGAAGGCCTGGCGCAAACGTGTCGCCGCGATCGGACACGGCAAACGCACGAACATCACGCCAGCCGATGCAATCGCAGTCGCGAAAGCCAACGAACCGAAAATCACGGTGCCGCACGATCCAAATGATCCGTCCGGCATCGCACCGGGCGAAGCCGCGGTGGTGATGGCGGACGACTACGGACGCGATCCGCTTCCCGGCAAGCTCGTCGCGGCCAATCAGGACCGCGTGATCATCGAACGGACCGATCCGGTACTCGGGCGCCTGCATCTGCACGTTCCGCGGATGGGCTTCCTGCTGATGCGCGGCTGAGTCATGCTTCGCAAGCCACACACAGAGGACTTCAGAAATGATCGGCTATGTGACCCTCGGAACTAACGACCTTAAGAAGGCGGCGGCGTTTTACGACGCGCTGCTCGGTGAAATCGGCGCCAAGCGGGCCATGGAAGATGCCGGCCGGATGATCGGCTGGGGCACCGGGGCCGGCGCACCGATGCTGGCTGCGATCGTCCCCGCTGATGGAAAAAAAGCGACGGTCGGCAACGGCGTGATGATTGCGCTGAATGTCGGCTCGCCCGAAGCCGTCAAAAAAATCCACGCAAAGGCGATGAAGCTCGGTGGCACGGACGAAGGCGCGCCCGGTCCGCGCGGCACCGGCGGATTCCACGGCGGCTATTTCAGGGATCTCGACGGCAACAAACTCGTTGCCTTCTGTATGGCCGGCTAGTTCCAAAGAGGACGCGCGGGCCCACCCGGCCCGCGTGGTCGGTTGGCTGCTCCGCACACCTGCACTCATCGATACAGCGGCGATGACTCCTTCATGAACCGCAGCATCATCCGCTGCGTTGCAATCAGTCGCCCATTTGCGTCATGCGCGGTCGAATCGAACCATAACGACTCCGTCTTCGGGCTCTCGCTGACGCCAACGACCGATGCATTCACGGTATACGTCTGATCCTGAAAAACGGGACCGTTGTGGTGCGCCACTTCGATCGCACCGAAGAGGCCGACGCCGCCGTTTCTTCCAATGACCGCGTTCAAGCCTCGCATCGGGGCGCCCCAAAGCACCTCGACAATGAGCGACGGCGGCGCGATCGGTTCGCCCCACGGCGACGGCCCCGAATACCAAGGTAGCGGCATGCTGACGAGTTTTGCGTCGAGGCGCTTCCGGAACAGTTTGGCGTCCGGCGCAAGCACGTATTCTCCGAGCGACTGACCAACCCGCAACGGCTTCAGGATCCGCAACGATTCGGGATCCACCGATCGCAGATCGCGCGTCTTCAATGCGGAAGTGCTGTGGTCGTACAACGAGGCGGTTCCCGCCGATACCTGCACGCCCTTGTCGGCCCACATCGAGACCCGGATCGGGTTCGACAGCTTGTTCGGCCGTTCCTCGGCCATGACGGTCACCACCTCACCGTCGACTGTCGCGTTCAGGAAATACAACGACAAGGCGCCGCGTTCGAACCACTTCTGGCCGTAGAGGTCGACCATCAGCGCCGCGTACTGATCCATGTGGATGCTGCCCGCGACAGTGCCGCCGCGAAAACCGAGCTTCGCCGCCGTCGCGTCGTCGTGGATGCTGCCCTCGCCTGCATCCGAGGACCAGTTGCGGGCCATCCAGATGTTCGCGGCCGTCGCTTGTGCTC
>JANLUG010000256.1:0-1641 GCA_031363335.1 Gammaproteobacteria bacterium | reverse complement strand
CCAGCGCGTCGATCCGCGCGTCGCGATCGACGGTGATCGCACTCAGCGTCAGCGCGTCGAGCAGCAGCCGGATCAGATCCGAAGCCGCCTGCAACTTCGCTTCCGAGGCCGGCGTGTCGATGTTCAACAATTTCCGTTGCGCGTTCATCGCGTGTTCGTCGAGCGTCTTCTGCGCGCGCTCGACGACGCGCCGCAGAATCGGGTCGCCGCGCGACGCCGCGACGAGTCCGAGCCACGCGATCTGATCGGGATCGTTGCGCAGGTCCATCAACTGACCGAACGCTTCTTCGCTCGAACGGCCCGTGCCGCAGTACAGGTTCTCGAGATATCGGCCCCACACCCGCGCCAGCAGCGCGTTCGTCGCATCCGACAGCAGGTGTTCGGTGCTATCGAAGTAATACTGAACGCGGCTGCGGGTAACGCCGGCGCGCTCGGCAATGTTCGACATGTTGGTGCGGTGATAGCCGAACTCGCGCAGACAATCGACCGCCGCTTCGAGCACATGCTCATATGTCTGTTGGCTCTTCGGCGTGTTGAAGCGCTGGCCGGGGGTGATCGACGGCTTCATATGAAAGTCATCACGATTGACGGAATTCATTCATCTGGATGCGATTCAGTGGGCATTTTACGCCATTTCTAACTCAACGCACGGCGTGGTATTTTAATCAGTATTGACTAAATTGGCGCGAGCGCGTCGAATACCCAAGAGTCACCATTCGAAGGAAGAGCCATGACCGTACCGTTTCCGAAAGATCCGTTCCTCACCGGCTACTTCGCGCCGAGCGGGGTCGAATGCGACGCGCCCGATCTCGTCGTCGAAGGCACACTGCCGTCGGATCTGGCGGGAACCTACTACCGCAACGGTCCCGATCCCCTGCATGCGCCGCGCAAGGGCGATACGTACCACTGGTTCGACGGCGACGGCATGATTCAGTGCTTCAACATCGACGGCGGCCGCATCAGCTGGCGTAACCGATGGGTGAAGTCGGAGAAGTTCAAGCGCGAACTCGCCGCCGGTGAACGGCTGTTCGGCGTATTCGGCAATCCGATGATGTCGGATCCTTCGGTGATCGGCGCCGAGTACAACACCGCGAACACGCACATCGTCGAGCACGCCGGCCGGTTGCTTGCATTGATGGAAGGCGCATTGCCGACGCAGATCCGCCAACGCTCGCTCGAGACGATCGGCACGCACGATTTCGACGGCGCCATCGCGGGTCCCGTAACGGCGCATCCCAAATTCGACGCCGACACCGGCGAGATGATTTTCTTCGGATATTCCGCGCAAGGTCCCGGTTCGAAGACGCTGCGTTACAACGTCGCCGATCGTAACGGCCGCATCATCCGCAACGAGTTCTTCGAGGCGCCCTTCGCTGCGATGGTGCACGACTTCTTCGTCACCGATACGCACGCGATTTTCCCGATTTTCCCGCTGACGATGAGCATCGAGCGCGTGATGACGGGCGGCCCGATGCTGGCCTGGGAGCCGGACAAGGGCACGCATTTCGGCGTCATCCCGCGCGACGGCACGGCGGCCGATGTGAAGTGGTACACGATGGAGTCGCGCTTCATGTTCCACATGATGAACGCGTGGACCGACGGCACGAAGCTGCACGCCGATGTGACCGGTGCGAACGCGAC
>JANLUG010000139.1:0-3433 GCA_031363335.1 Gammaproteobacteria bacterium | reverse complement strand
GCGCGCACCGGCCGCGCCGCCCGCAATCGCGTTCTGCAGATGCCGCGCGGCAGTCGCGTAGTCCGCTTTACGGAACGCGTCGAGCGCGAGAATCTCGAGCGCCACTGCCTGCTGCGGATCAGCGGCGAGAATTCGATCGATCAATGCCCGATTGGCGTCCGTGACCGTGCCTCGGTCGGCAACGAAGCGTGCCTGCGCCAACGCAACTTGTACCGCCGAATCGTCGCCTTCCGCCGCGTACACGTGCTCGAACGCGCTGACGCCACCCGGTGCATCGTCGAGCCGCATCAGCGTGTGGCCGAGTAGATACCAACTCTCGAGATCGGTCGGCGTAGTCGCGACGCGCGCGCGCAAACGCACGACGAGCTCGCCGAGCGCCGCCGCATCCGCGTCGGGTTCGCGCAGCACTTTCGCGGCTTCACCGAGTTGCACGGCGTCGTACGCACCGAGCTTGTGATACATCGTCAACGATATGGCGGCGACCGCGACAACAACCGCGGCCGCGGCCCACACCGAGCGACCGCTCGAGTCGGCCTGCGTGGCGTTCGTCGCTGCGCCAAGCGTCTCCGCGCTAGGTGCTGTCGCGTCAAGCACCACCGCATCGTCGAGCAGTGTTGCAGCGAGTTCCTGTATCAGCGATTCGGCTACGGCGGCCGTGACCAGTCCGGCGTCGCGATCACGCTCGATCTCTTCGACACGCTGGCGATACAGGTCGACGTTCGTACCGCGGCGATCACTAAGGTCGACGGTGCTGCGACTTCGCAACAGCGGCCAGGCGGCGAGCGCTGCCGCGACGAACAGGCACACGCCGGCAGCCAACACGAACGCAGTCGCCGTCATCGCGGGTCCTTGTTCGGCGTGTTGCGCAGCAACTCGTCAAGCCGCGCCTGTTCCGCGTCGTTCAGCGGTTCACTGACGCCGCGCCGGCGCCGCGTCAGCACGACGATCATCGCCAGGCCGATCGCCAGCAGTAACGCAGGCGCGATCCACAACAACAGCGTGCCGCGCCGCAGCGGCGGATCGTACAGAACGAAGTCGCCGTAGCGCGCCTGCAGATAGTCGCGGATCGCCTGATCGGTCGCCCCTTCGAGAATCAGTCGGTGCACCGTCGTGCGCAGGTCGGCCGCGATCGGTGCATCCGAACCGGCCAGGTTCGTGTTCAGGCACTTCGGGCAGCGGAACTCTTCGGTCAGCGCGCGGTAGCGCGCCTCCTGCGTCGTGTCGTTGAACGGGAACGCTTCGATGGCGCCCTCTGCCGCACACAACGACGGCACGGCCAGAAGAATCACCAGCAGCGGCGTAATCAGCGCGTGGCGTGCCTCAACCATGAGGCGCTCCGGAAGCGGCCGCGCTCTTTGCCAGCGCATCGACGTGCGGCTTGATTTCTTCCTGCCAGATGCGCCGGTTCACCTCGCCGACGCGCTTGTAGACGATGGTGCCGGATGCGTCCACCAGAAAGCTCTCCGGTGCGCCGTAAACGCCGAGGTCGACGCCGAGCGCGCCATCTGCGTCGACGATGTTGAAATCATAAGGATTGCCCAACTGCTGCAACCACAGCCGCGCCTGTGCGGGATTGTCTTTGTAGTTGATGCCGATGATCGGCAGACCGGTTTCGTTGTGGATGCGCAACAGCTCCGCGTGTTCGGCGCGGCACGTCGGGCACCATGTCGCCCAGACGTTGACCAACACCGCCCGCCCGCGCAGGTTCGCTTCGGTAAAGCGTGTATCGCCGGCTGAATCGTCCGCGCCGAGCGCCGGCAGATTGAACGTCGGGAACGGTTTGCCGATTAGCGCCGACGGCAACATATGCGGATCGTTGAGGCTGAATCCTGCGTACAGTAGCGCGACGATCACGACGAACGCCGTCAGCGGAATGAACAGGCTCGCGCGACTCACGCGGCGGGCTCGGCCGCCGCAGCCGAAACGCCGACGTCGCGGCGCACGCGTAGACGTCGATAACGCGCATCCAGCACCGCGGTCACGCCGCCGAGCGCCATGAACAGGGCACCGAACCAGACCCATCGCACCAGCGGCTTGTAGTGCAGCCGCAACGTCCAGCCGCCGTCCGCGAGCGGCTCACCCATCGCCACATAAACGTCCCGCGTGACACCGGGCTCGATGGCCGCTTCGGTCATCATGTTGCCGCCCGACATATAGCGGCGTTTCTCCGGATACATCACATACGACGCACCGTCACCGTCGACGCGAATGCTGCCGCGATCGGCGAGGTAGTTCGGTCCGCGCACGCGCTCCACGCCGACCAGCGTGAACGTCAATGCGCCGAGTTGCGTCGATGCACCGTTCGTCAACCGGACGTCGCGTTCGATCGAGTTGTGACTCGTCACCACGATGCCGATCAAGGTAACGGCGAAGCCGAGGTGCGCGATCGTCATGCCGACATATCCGGCGGTAAGTCTGCGCAGGCCGGAGATCCGGCCGCCGGCTTGTTGCCACACATCCTGAACGTGCGTGCCGACGATCCACCGCGCGAGCGCGGCGCCGGCTGCGATCTGCCATTTGAAGACGCCGGAGATCAACAGCGGCAACGCAACGCCGATGACCAGACTCGCCGCAAACACGGCACCGAGCTTTTGCATCAGATAGCTCACGCTCGTGCGCTTCCAGCGCGCGGACGGTCCGACGCCCAGCGCCAGCGACACAACGACCATCAACGGGACGAACACGCTGTTGAAGTACGGCGGCCCTACCGAAATCTTGTCACCGTTCGTGACTGCTTCGTACGCGAGCGGATACAACGTTCCCAGCAGCACGCACGCCATCGCCACGACGAGCACGACGTTGTTCACCAGCAACAACACCTCGCGCGACAGCCCGGAAAAATGCACCCGCGAACGGATCAGCGGAACGCGCACCGCGTAAAGCGTCAGCGATCCGCCGACGACGATCAGGAGGAACGCCAGGATGAACAAACCGCGTTCCGGATCGACGGCGAATGCATGCACGGAGGTCAGCACACCGGAGCGGACGATGAAGGCACCGAGCAGCGACAACGAGAACGCGCCGATCGCGAGCAGCACGGTCCAGCTCTTGAACGCACCGCGTTTCTCGGTGACCGCCAACGAGTGCACGAGGGCGGTGCCCATCAGCCACGGCATGAACGACGCATTCTCGACCGGGTCCCAGAACCACCAGCCGCCCCAGCCGAGTTCGTAGTAAGCCCACCAGCTGCCGAGCGCGATGCCGACAGTCAGGAACGACCACGCGGCATTCGTCCACGGCCGCGACCAGCGCGCCCACGCCGCGTCGAGACGTCCGGTCATCAACGCGGCGAGTGCAAACGCGAACGCGACCGAGAAGCCGACGTAACCGGTATACAGAATCGGCGGATGGATCGTCAGCCCGAAATCCTGCAGCAACGGATTCAGGTCGGAACCTTCGGTCGGCGCGATCGGCAACGCGCGCACGAACGGAT
>JANLUG010000135.1:0-3791 GCA_031363335.1 Gammaproteobacteria bacterium | reverse complement strand
CCTTGTAGAGCTTGACGCGCACCCAGCCGTTGACGCTCGCCTGCGAGGCGTCGATCATGGCTTGCAGCATTTTGCCCTCCCCATAGACCGGGTCGTAACCCTGTTCGGTCAGTCGCTGGACCGCTGCGCTCGTCACTTCGAGACCCAACTCCTGATCCTTCAGGCGCGCCCGTAACGACCCGAGCTGAATCTCGGCGATGGCGGTCATGTGCTCGCGCCCGAGCGGATGGAATACGACGATGTCGTCGACGCGGTTCAGGAACTCCGGACGGAAGTGTTTCGCAACCACGCCGAGGACGGTCGGTTTGATGGCCTCGTAGCGCCCGGATTCGGTCAGCGCCTGAATAGCTTCAGAGCCAAGGTTCGATGTCATGACGAGCACCGTGTTGCGGAAGTCCACCGTGCGACCGTGGCCGTCCGTCAGACGACCGTCGTCCAACACCTGTAACAGCACGTTGAATACATCCGGATGCGCCTTTTCGATTTCGTCGAGCAGCACGAGGCAATACGGTCTGCGCCGGACCGCCTCCGTCAGGAAACCGCCTTCCTCGTAACCGACGTAGCCGGGCGGCGCGCCGATCATCCGGGCAACAGAGTGTTTTTCCATGAACTCGGACATGTCGATGCGCACCATCGCGTCGTCCGTGTCGAACAACACCGACGCGAGCGCCTTACACAGCTCCGTCTTTCCGACACCGGTCGGACCAAGAAACATAAAAGAACCGTTGGGGCGGTTTGGATCGGCAAGTCCGGCACGCGATCGCCGCACGGCGTCGGCAACCGCTTTCACCGCTTCGTCCTGACCGATCACGCGTTGATGCAGCTGGCTCTCGAGCTGCAGCAGCTTCTCGCGCTCGCCTTCCAGCAGTTTCGTGATCGGCACGCCGGTCCACTTCGAGACCACCTGTGCGATCTCTTCTTCAGTGACCTTGTTGCGCAACAACCGCGTCTCTTTGCCTTCTGCGGCCATCGCGTCGGTGAGGTTCTTCTCGAGCTCCGGTATACGTCCGTATTGCAACTCCGACATGCGCGCGAGATCGCCGGCGCGGCGCGCGGTTTCGAACTCCGAGCGCGCCGCCTCAAGGTCTTCCTTGATGTGCTGGGCGCCTTTCAATGTGGCCTTTTCGGCGTTCCACACCTCTTCCAGATCGGCGTATTGCCGTTCGAGGTCCGCAACCGTTTCCTTCAGCGCGTCGGTGCGCTTGCGGGACGCTTCGTCCTTTTCCTTCTTCAGCGCCTCCAGCTCCATCTTCAGCTGGATGAGACGGCGCTCGAGCTTGTCCATCTCTTCGGGTTTCGAATCCATCTCCATGCGGATGCCGCTGGCCGCTTCGTCGATCAGGTCGATCGCTTTGTCCGGCAGTTGTCGCCCGGTGATGTAACGGTGCGACAAACGCGCCGCCGCGACGATCGCCGGATCGGTGATGTCGACGGCATGGTGAAGTTCGTAGCGCTCCTTCAGGCCGCGCAGAATGGCGATGGTGTCTTCGACACTGGGCTCGTCGACGAGAATCTTCTGGAACCGGCGCTCCAGTGCTGCATCCTTTTCGATGTACTGGCGATATTCGTCGAGCGTTGTTGCGCCGACACAATGCAGCTCACCGCGGGCGAGTGCGGGTTTCAGCATGTTGCCGGCATCCATCGCGCCTTCGGCCTTGCCGGCGCCGACCATGGTATGCAGTTCGTCGATGAACAGAATGACGTTGCCTTCCTGTTTCGACAGCTCGTTCAGCACTGCCTTCAAACGTTCCTCGAATTCACCACGGAATTTGGCCCCGGCAATCAGCGCACCCATATCGAGCGCAAGGATACGTTTGTTCTTCAAGCCTTCCGGCACTTCGCCGTTGAGAATCCGTTGCGCGAGGCCCTCTACGATTGCGGTTTTTCCGACACCGGGCTCGCCGATCAGCACCGGATTGTTTTTTGTGCGGCGCTGCAGGACCTGAATCGTTCGACGAATTTCGTCGTCGCGCCCGATGACGGGATCGAGCTTGCCGTCCTCTGCCCGTTTCGTGAGATCGACCGTGTATTTGTCGAGCGCCTGACGGCTCTCCTCTGCGTTCTGGTCCTGCACCGCTTCTCCTTGTCTGACGCCCGCTATCGCTTTCTCCAGCGCTTCACGTTTTACCGATGCTTCACGCAATAGACGCCCGACGACTCCGTTGTCTTCGCAGGCGGCGAGCAGCGCCATTTCGGACGATATGAATTTGTCGCCCTGCTTTTGCGCGTGGCGATCCGCCAGGTTCAACAGGCGGACGAGCTCCGGCCCCAGGCCAACATCACCGGTCGGTTGGGTGATAGTCGGCAATCGCTCCAGTTCCGTTGCCAGCGCATCTTCGAGCGCGTCGACGCGACCGCCGGCTTGCGCTAACAGTTGGCGAACGCCGCTCGCTTTGTCTTGCAGTAGAACTGTGACCAAGTGCACAGGTTGTACATAGTTGTGGTCCTTGCCGACCGCCAACGACTGGGCATCGGCCAGCGCCGCCTGCAAACGACTCGTCATTCGATCCATGCGCATGCTGATCAGTCCCTCATTCGACCTCGCCACAACATGCGTCCAACGCGGTTCTTTTCAAGTCGCGCCGACAACACAGCCTGGAAACTCGCGCGATGCCGCGCTACATTCAATTGGTTCGAAATCACCATCGGGGCGCGCACGTTCGTCATGACAGACCCGCAGGATCTCTCCAACAACGATCGCGAGAGCACCCGCATCCAACTCCCGTTCGAAGTGGAGTTGAGCCACCCCAGCCTCGGCAAGATCAGAAGCGTCGCACGCGACATTTCGGAAAGCGGCATCTTTGTGCGCCTCAATCCGACCGGTTTGCGTCCAGGCGCGAAGATCAAGGTGACGGTGCTCAACGCGGCGCTCGTCGAATCGAACCCGACGCCGACCATCGAAATGGAAGTGGCGCGCGTCACCGAGGAAGGGCTCGGCCTCAAGTTCACGAATCGAACGAGCCAGCATCTCTGGAAGAGCGTCGACCGCTTGCGCCAGGACCTGCGCCTCGGGCAGGACTATTACCAGGTGTTCCAGGGTGTCGCGATCGTCAACAACATGGGCAAATTGCTCGTGGTACAGCGGCACGGGAAATGGCTGTTCCCGGGCGAATACCTGACCGTCGGCTCGGCATGGCAGAGCACGCTGACGGACTACCTCACGGCTGAACTCGGCATCGATGATCTGGTGTTCGAGGACACCCTCGGGGTGGACAGCGCGCCGGGGCTGCTCGCAGGCGAGAATGCAACGCTCAGCGTCTTTCATCGTTTCTCGTCGCAGTCCGATCGCGTTCGTCTACGCGACGACTCGCGGTATCGGCACGCAAAATGGGTCAGCCGCGCATTCAGCCTCGAGGAGCTGACGTTCTCTCATCCGCTGCTGCGCGATCTCGCAGCACTGGCGCTCGACCGCGCCGATGCACAGCGGGCTACCACCGGCACCGCTCACTCTAAGCGCGGCTGATTCGTGATTGCGGCGCACTTCGACGAAAGCGATCGCACCGGACAGATCGTCCTGCGCCCCAATCGGTCGTGGACATGGCGATCGAATACCTACTTCATTTCGACGTTGCTGACCATCTCGCTCGTCGTAGCAACGACGTTTGCGCTGCGCGGCTTCTGGATGGTGTTGCCGTTCAGCGCGCTCGAGATGGGCGCACTGATCGCGTGTCTGTATTACTGCGCGCGACGCACCCATGAACAGGAAGTGCTGACCTTCTCGACCGACGAACTGATCGTCGAGAAGGGCCATCGTGCGCCGGAGCACATCTATCGCTTCTCGCGCTTCTTTA
>JANLUG010000120.1:0-1396 GCA_031363335.1 Gammaproteobacteria bacterium | reverse complement strand
GCGGGCGTTTCAGGTTACTGTTTGGGTTCGTGCGGGCGGGGTGGGTTGCCCCGGGGGGTTTGGAGCCGCGCGGCTTTTTTGTGCCGGGGGGCGACGCCACTGTGGTTGCGCGCATGCGTGCCGCTGGGGCGGTGCTGCTCGGCAAGACCAAGCCCGGCGCCATCGCCGATGTATATCCGCTGCCGCACAATCCATACGACCTTGCGCGCGTGACCGGCGGCAGCAGCAGCGGTGAGGCGGCAATCATCGCCGCGTGCGGTTCGCCGGTGGGTCTCGGCAGCGATTCCGGCGGCAGTATCCGTCAGCCTGCGCACTACTGCGGCGTGGCGGGATTAAAACCGACGGCCGGACTCGTACCGAACACCGGTCACTTTCCACCGATCGCGGCGCTGGCGGACCCGCGCACGGTGATTGGTCCACTCGCGCGGAGCGTCGAAGATCTCGCGGTGACACTCGCGATCATCGCGGGAGTCGACTCACACGATGCGAGCGTCGTGCCGATGCACATCGGCGACATGGCCGCCGTCGACGTGCGAGCGCTGCGCGTCGTTCATTTCGATTCGTTCGGCGGCGCGACGCCCTCCAGCGATGTCGTTGGCGCGGTCACAGCGTCAGTGGAGGCGCTTGGAGCCGCCGGTGCCGCGACGCGTGCTGCGCTTCCACCGCGTATCGAAGAGGCGTTGGCGATCACGCGCGCGTACTGGGCGCGACCTGAATCGTTATCGCTCAAATTGTGGCGGCCGTGGGCCGCGAGCACGTTGAGCGCCGACGATGTGGAACGGTCGTTGTTCGAATGGGATCGATTGCGCCGCGCATTCCTCGGCTTCATGGCCGACGTGGACGTCATCGTGTGTCCGGTCGCAGCAAACGCCGCGCCGGCAATCGGCAACCTCGGCGAGGATGACTATATCTACACACTGCCGTTCAGCCTGACGGGCTACCCGTGCGTCGTCGTCAGGGCAGGCACGTCCGTCGAAGGGATGCCGGTCGGCGTGCAGGTCGTTGCGCGACCATGGGCCGACCACGTCGCGCTGGCGGCAGCGCGCGTGATCGAACAGACGTTGGGCGGCTGGGAGCGCGCGCCGCTCTAACTTTCGGCGCGCGATTAAGTGAGATCAGGCACCGGCCGGCTTTGCTGCCATCGCTGCTTGAAGCGCCTTCAGCATGTCGGCTTCTTCCGACGTCAACTGCGCCGGGGGGCCGCAGCGAGGATCGGTCTTCTGCAGCGCCTTGATCATCACCGGCGTCAGCGGAATTGCGTCACAACCGTGGCCTTGTTCGCAGATGAGGTCCCATTGCGACGTCGCCTTGACGTGGCAGGCAAAGCAGTTGCCGCCGAAGCGGTTGACCACGTCGACGAAGCCGCGCGTGCGGATGACCGACTTGCCGTCCTTCA
>JANLUG010000107.1:0-8045 GCA_031363335.1 Gammaproteobacteria bacterium | reverse complement strand
GCAAATTGCTGAACTGGCACCGTTGCGTACCGAGTTCATCCAGGTTCGTTACGCTAATGCGAGTGAGCTGTACAAGCTGTTCAGCTCGAGCGGCGGCGGAAAGGTCGGCGGCACCGGTCCGGCTGCTGCAGCGTCTGGCGGCGGTTCGTCCGCGGGCGGTCGCAACTCCATCGTGTCGGCGCGCGGCAGCGTGATCGTCGATGAGCGCACCAATTCGATCATCCTGACGGATACGGCCGATCGGCTCGAAGAGTTCCGCAAGGTGATCGCGCGGCTCGACATTCCCGTCCGGCAGGTGCTGATCGAATCTCGGATCGTTACGGCGAGCACGAACTTCGATCAGGAACTCGGCATTCGATGGGGTGGTGCGAGCCTCGCGAATTCGCATGGCACGACGATTAAAACCGGCGGCAGTCTGAACACGCTGAACGAACTGCAGAACATCGCCACGACGGGTACCGGCCAAGTCACTTCGCCCGACGATCTGATCGTCGACCTCGGCGTCGCGGCCGCGAGTTCGAGCATCGGCATCGGCTTCACGGGTTCCGACTACCTCGTCGACCTGGAGCTGACCGCATTGGAAGTGGACGGTCGCGCGCAAGTGGTCGCTCGACCGAAGGTCATCACCGCAGACAAACAGATGGCGGAAATTCGGTCAGGTACCGAGATCCCCTATCAGGAAGCGTCGAGCAGCGGTGCGACCTCGGTGTCGTTCAAAGAAGCCGTGCTGTCGTTGGAAGTGACACCGCAGATCACGCCGGATGATCGAATCATCATGACGTTGAAGGTGAACCAGGACTCCGTCGGGCAGGTCTTCAACGGCGTTCCGAGTATCAACACAAACCAGGTCAAGACGCAGGTGTTGGTCGACAACGCCCAGACGGTCGTGTTGGGTGGCATCTTCAAGGATTCGATAACTCAGGCTACGGAAAAGACGCCTTTCCTGGGCGATCTTCCGTACGTCGGTCGGTTGTTCCGCAAGACGCTCGATAAGAACGACAAGCAGGAACTGCTGATCTTCATCACGCCGCGAATCATTCAGGACTCGCTGACGACGCGGTGATTCCTACTCGAGGGACAGACTTGCAACTGTCCCCGTATTAGACTGAACGGCGCCCTTATGGCGCCGTTCGTCGTTATGGTCACGAAGAATCACAATGTATTCCTGATTGGTCTGATGGCAGTCGGTAAGACCACCGTCGGTCGCCTGCTTTCCGAAGAATTAGGTTTGCCGTTCTTCGACACCGATCGTGTCGTCGAGGAAAAAGCGGGCGCGGAGATCGCGTGGATTTTCGATATGGAAGGCGAAGCCGGTTTCCGTGAACGAGAGTGCCAGGCCGTCGACGAGTTGACGCAGCGCGATGGAGTGGTGCTGGCGACCGGCGGCGGCGTCGTGTTGCGCGAAGAAAACCGGCGCAATCTGTCGGCCCGCGGGCTCGTAGTGTTCCTCGATTCGCCTATCGAAAAGCTCGTCGAGCGCACGCGGCGCGACAAACGTCGGCCGTTGCTGCGGCAAGGCGATGCGAGAGCAACGTTCGAGCGACTCGCGCAGGAGCGCGCGCCGCTCTACGCCAGCATCGCGGACTATCGCTTCTGTGCCGATCGACACTCAGCAAAAACGCTGGCAAAGGAGATTGCCGAACGCCTGCGGAATGACGGGTGTTTCGTGTGATGAAAGCGTTGTCGGTGGAACTCGGCGAACGGAGCTATCCGATTCTGATTGGTACGGGTTTGTTGCGCGATCGCGCGCGCTTCGCGCCCCACATCGCCGGCCGCCAGGTATGCATCGTCACCAACGAGACGATCGCGCCGCTGTATCTGAACACCCTCGAAACGACGCTCGAAGGCTATGAAGTGGACGCTTGCGTGCTACCCGACGGCGAGGAGCACAAAACGTTGAGCACCTATGCGCGTGTTCTCGATCATCTGATGGCGCACCGGCATAACCGTTCCACCACGCTCGTCGCACTCGGCGGCGGCGTGATCGGAGACGTAACGGGATTCGCGGCCGCGACGTATCAGAGAGGCGTGGCGCTGATTCAAGTGCCTACCACCTTACTTGCCTGTGTGGACTCGTCCGTCGGCGGTAAAACCGCGGTGAACCATCCTCAAGGCAAGAACATGGTCGGCGCGTTCTATCAGCCACGCCTCGTGGTTGCAGACCTGCAGACGCTCGAGTCGCTGCCCACTCGCGAATATCTCGCCGGTATTGCGGAGATCATCAAATACGGCGTAATCCGCGACGCGTCGTTCTTCGCGTGGCTCGAAGCACATGTCGATCAACTGTTGCGGCGAGACTCCGCCGCGCTGAATCACGCGGTACTCACGTCCTGTGCCGTCAAGGCCGCGGTGGTAGCCACGGATGAGCGCGAAGACGGTTTACGCGCGATCTTGAACTACGGCCATACCTTCGGCCACGCGATCGAGACACTCACGCGGTACGAATACCTGCACGGTGAAGCGGTTGCCATCGGCATGGTGATGGCCACAGATCTGTCAGTGCGTACCGGCTTGCTCGGCCGCGCCGATGGAAAGCGCATCAAGGCGCTCATCGCCGCGTTTGGATTGCCGGTTGTTCTGCCCGGAAACCTCACGCCGGATTCGATGCGTTCGGCGATGGGCATGGATAAGAAGGTAATCGACGGACGATTGCGACTCGTGCTGGCGCGCGCGCTCGGCGATGCACTGGTCACGGATCAGTTCGATGCGGGGGCGCTCAAGGACACGCTCTCGGCCCACGGCGGACTGTGTGAAGACTGACGCACGCCCCTCACTGGAAGCGTTGGGCCTGTCGAAGAACCCGTTCGGTGAACCGACCGACGAATTCTTCGGCGAGGGCGATCGGGGCCGGCGTCTGGAAGAGCTTCGTCATCTCGCACGCTGGTCGCGCCGGCTGTTGGTAGTGACGGGGGAGCGAGGTGTAGGTAAATCGACCCTCTACCGCGCGTTGTCGAGCGGCTTGGATCCCGGCGTGAAAGCGGCGCGCATCAACGCAAATTTGACGAGCGATACGCGCGAAGTGCTGGCGGGCATCATCCAGGGCTTCGGCATGGCGGCGCCGGCCAACGCGGACCCCCGATTGTTGATCGAGCTGATTGCGTTGCATGTGCAGGAACAGATCGACGCGCATCGATATTGCCTCGTACTGATCGACGATGCGCATCTCCTGGAACTGCGTGCTCTGGAACAGTTGTTGAAGCTGATCGACGCCGGCGCGGAGGAAGGCCTTCGAATGGTGTTCTTCGCCGAGGCCTACTTCGTGCAGTCGCTCGACAAGGCATCGAAGCGCACCGATCAGGCGCAGAACTGGCATGAAATTCGGCTGACACCGTTCACCGACGACGAGTCGCGACGCTATGTCGCGTTCCGACTTGCGCAAGCGGGACTGCAGGACCGTTCGGCGTTCACGCAGAACGAACTGTCGGTCATCGTCGGCGGCTCGAGCGGCATGCCCGGACGAATCGATGAGCTTGCGAGCGCCATTCTCACGGGCGACCTGACGATCAGCGACGAACGCCGCTGGTTGCCGCGCATGCACCGTGCGCTGGTGGTGCTCGTGCTGATCGGCGCCGGCATGGGATGGCTCATCTTCAACGGCTATCCGAAATCGACCGAGTCGCGCGTGGATGTAGTGGAAGCGAAATCCGAACAGAAGGCGCCCGTGCCCGTCGGTGGAACGACTGCGCTCGCTATTCCGGTTCCGTCGGTGGCGGCCGCGGATGCGAGTCCGGAACCTCCTGTGGCGCGCTTACCCGTGGATGCGCCGCGTGAGCGCGGCGAAGCGCCGATCGAGAAAGTCAGCGAAGTGGTTCCGGTCCCGACACCGGAAACAAAGCCCCGGCGCGAGGTGCAAGAACCGGTCGCGGTCGCACCGAAGCCGGTTGAAGCCGCGCCGAACCCGAAGAGCGCACCCGATGCTGCTCCGAAAGTTGTCGCGGTCGTTACGCCTCAGCAGTCCACTCCGCCCCCCACTTCGGCCGCTGGCAAACCGCGATCTGCGCAGTGGGTTCGGGATCAGCCCGGTAAGAACCTCACGCTGCAACTGTTTGCGACGTCGAGCCGAGAGAAGCGCGATCAGTTCATGCGCCAGCAGGATCGCAAGGACCAGTTCGCGACGTTCGAGACGAAGCGAAACGGCACGGCATGGTATGTGGTCGCCTACGGCAGCTACTCGAGCCGCGCTGAAGCGACGTCGGCAGCCGCGGCTTTACCGAAAAGCGTCGGTCGCGTCGAACCGTGGGTGCGAACGTTCGCATCGGTACAGGCGACACTCGAGTGAGCGCGCCGCTGTCGCCGTCAGGGCAATAGCGTTTCGCCCATCAGCGTACGATCGATCTCTCTAGCTGCTTCGCGACCTTCGTTGATCGCTCGCACGACCAGCGATTGACCGCGCCGGCAATCGCCCGCCGCGAATACCTTCGGTACGTTGGTTGCGTACTTACCATAGTCCGCACGCAGGTTGCTGCGTGGGTCGTAGGCGACCCCGAGCGTGTCCGTTGCGTTGTGCTCCGGGCCGAGGAAACCCATCGCGATCAGTATCAGGTCGGCCTTCCACACCTTCTCGGTGTTCGGAACTTCCTGCAATTGGTTGCCGACGAACTTGGCCTCGGTGGTGCGCATGCCTGTCAGCCGACCGTCTTTGCCATCGAACGACTTGCCGGAAATGCTGTACACGCGTGGATCAGCGCCGAAGCGTTTCGCCGCTTCTTCGTGGCCGTAATCGACACGGAATATCTTCGGCCATGTCGGCCACGGATTATCTGCCGCACGACCCGCCGGCGGTTGCGGCAGAATCTCGAAGTTGACCAGTGATCGACAGCCGTGGCGCAGCGAGGTGCCGATGCAGTCCGTGCCGGTATCGCCGCCGCCGATCACGATGACGTCTTTGTCCTTCGCCGAGATGTAGTTGCCGTCGGCGTGGCTCGAGTCCAACAGGCTCTTCGTGTTCGCCC
Source organism: Gammaproteobacteria bacterium (assembly GCA_031363335.1). Lineage (GTDB taxonomy): Bacteria > Pseudomonadota > Gammaproteobacteria > Pseudomonadales > Azotimanducaceae > DATJGR01. The sequence continues at coordinate 3,093 of JANLUG010000107.1, read as the reverse complement.
GAAGAAAATCCATCGCAAAGTGAATGCCGGAAAGTTCGCGGCCGGGAATCGGCAGGTCGCGTGCGACGGTCGCCCCCGTCGCAAACAGAACGGCGTCGTTGGCGGAGAGCAAAGCCTTCACGTCGAGGGACCCGTTGCTGCCGTCGCCGACCGGCGCGGACACATGGAACGTCACACCTTCCGCGCGCAGCAGATCGACGCGCCGATTGACCACACCTTTGTCGAGCTTCATGTTCGGAATGCCGTACATCAGCAAGCCGCCGATCCGGTCGGCACGCTCGTATACGCTGACGAGATGCCCGGCCTGGTTCAGTTGAGCTGCGGCCGATAGTCCCGCAGGACCCGAACCGATGACGGCAACGCGCTTGCCGGTGCGTTTTGCAGGCGGTCGCGCGACGACCCAGCCTTCGTCGAAACCTTTGTCGATGATCGCCATCTCGATGTTCTTGATGGTGACGGCAGGGTCGGTGATGCCTAGCACGCACGCGCCTTCACACGGCGCGGGACACACGCGACCTGTGAACTCGGGAAAATTATTCGTCTGGTGCAGGCGGTCGAGCGCTTCGCGCCAGTGACCGCGATAGACGAGATCGTTCCATTCCGGAATGAGATTGTGGATCGGACAGCCGTCGGTCGACTGACAGAACGGCACGCCGCAATCCATGCAGCGCGAACCTTGCACCGCAAGATGCTTCGCATCGTGTCCTGTGTAGATTTCCTCGAAATCGAGCAACCGCTTCGTTGCGTCGCGGTACGCCTCGGCCTTGCGAGGAAACTCTTTGAACCCCGTCGGTTTGCCCATACTGCTGTCTGCTTATGCTTCGGCAGCGAACGGCAACGGTTCACCGGCCTTACGGGCCCGGAGAACGCGCTTGTAGTCGGTCGGCATCACTTTGACGAAGCGCGCCAACGATCGAGCCCAGTCGTGCAGGATCGATTTCGCGACGGTCGAGCCGGTGAAAGTCAGGTGATTCTCGATCGACTTCTTCAATTCGATGATGTCTTCGTCTTCCGCGAGCGCTTCGAGCTCCACCATTTCGGTGTTGCAACGTTGCTTGAACACAGCGTTCGGATCCCAGACATATGCGACGCCGCCGCTCATGCCGGCCGCGAAGTTGCGGCCGGTCTCTCCCAACACGATCACTCGGCCGCCGGTCATGTATTCGCAACCATGGTCGCCGACGCCTTCGACGACCGCATTCGCGCCGCTGTTGCGAACGGCGAATCGCTCTGCAGCGATGCCGCGGAAGTACGCTTCGCCGCTGGTCGCGCCATAGAGCACGACGTTGCCGATGAGAATGTTGCGTTCGGCCGCGAATGAACTCGTGGTCGGTGGATAAATAATGATGCGACCACCGGATAGACCTTTGCCCACGTAGTCGTTCGCGTCGCCTTCCACTTCGAGCGTTACGCCCTTCGCAAGCCATGCGCCGAAGCTCTGGCCGGCGCTGCCGTAGAAACGGAAGTGAATCGTTTCGTCTGGCAGCATTGCGGGCCCGACGCGCTTGATGATCGCGTTCGACAGCATTCCGCCGACGACGCGGTTCGTGTTGACGATCGGCAGGTTGTGCAGAACCTTCTCGCCGCGCGCGAGCGCGGGTTCGGCGAGGCGGATCAGCTCGTTGTCGAGCGCCATGTCGAGGTCGTGGTCTTGTTTGTGCTGCGCGTACGCACCGAGGAAATCCTCGGGCTCGGTGGCAGGCATGAGCATCTTCGACAGGTCGATTCCTTTCGCTTTCCAATGATTGACCGCGGCATCGACCTTCAATGCATCGACGCGGCCGACCATTTCGTTGACGGTGCGGAAGCCCAGCTCCGCCATGATCATGCGCAACTCCTTCGCGACCATGAACATGAAGTTGACGACGTATTCCGGCTTACCGTTGAATTTTTTGCGCAACTCCGGATCCTGCGTCGCGACGCCGACAGGGCACGTGTTCAGGTGACACTTGCGCATCATGATGCAGCCAAGCGTGACGAGCGGCGCTGTTGCGAAACCGAACTCCTCTGCGCCGAGGAATGCGGCGATCGCGACGTCGCGGCCGGTCTTCAATTGTCCGTCGGTCTGCAATACGACGCGTGAGCGCAGGTTGTTCATTACCAGCGTCTGATGCGTCTCGGCGATGCCGAGCTCCCACGGTACGCCGGCGTGTTTGATCGACGTCAACGGCGACGCACCGGTGCCTCCGGTATCTCCGGCGATGACGAGGTGATCCGCTCGCGCCTTCGTGACGCCTGTGGCAACCGTGCCGACGCCGATTTCGGCGCCGAGCTTCACGCTGATGCGTGCCTCCGGATTCGCATTCTTCAGATCGTGGATCAGCTGGGCGATGTCCTCGATCGAGTAGATGTCGTGGTGCGGCGGCGGGCTGATCAGGCCGACGCCGGGTGTCGAGTGGCGGATGCCGGCGATGTATTCGTCGACTTTGCGGCCGGGCAACTCGCCGCCTTCGCCGGGCTTCGCACCCTGCACGATCTTAATCTGCAGTTCGTCGGCGTTCGTCAGGTAGTTGATCGTGACGCCGAACCGACCGCTCGCGACTTGTTTGATCGCGGAACGCTTCGAGTCCCCGTTCGGCAGCGGAATGAAGCGAATTGGATCCTCACCGCCTTCACCGGTATTTGATTTACCGCCGATCCGGTTCATCGCGATGGCGAGCGTCTCGTGCGCTTCTTTCGAAATCGAACCGAAACTCATCGCCCCTGTGACGAATCGTCTGACGATGTCTTTCTCCGTCTCGACTTCTTCGATCGGCACCGGACCGCCGTTGACGGTCGTGTTGAACGTGAGCAGTCCGCGCAACATCGAGTTGCGGGTGGCTTCCTGGTTCGTGTGCTTCGAGAAGCGCCAGTACGCGTCTTCGCTGTTCGTGCGCGCGGCAACCTGAAGTTCGGCGATTGCGGTCGGGTCCCACATGTGGCGGTCGCCGCCTTTGCGCCAGTGGAAGTCGCCGGGATTCGGCAGCACCGGCAACGCGACGATGTCGCGGCCGGGATAGCCCAGTTGGTGACGGCGCTGCAACTCCTCGACGAGTATGTCGAAACCGACGCCCTGAACGCGGCTTGCGGTGCCCGCAAAGCAACGGTTGATCA
>JANLUG010000102.1:0-5249 GCA_031363335.1 Gammaproteobacteria bacterium | reverse complement strand
GGGACGGCTTGAGCGTGTCCGCCGCACCGACCCGCCGCCGCTTGCCTCCGATCGAAGTCGCACACACGCACGCAAGCAAGCAGCCGAGCCTACATGCGATCGATAAAGATGTGCTCCTTCCCGATCCACATGCACGAGCGCTTGAAATCGATGAACTTGCTCTCGTCTTCCACGGCGCGCGCACCTGATGCCGCCGCTTCCGGACCGGTGCGCGGCACACCACGATCGAACCAGACCTCGGCGTGCCCCGTATAAGAGGGCGTCAGCGTGCCTCGCGACGAGCGCAACTCCGCCTCCAGGGCGCTCTCGAACCGATGCACCTGCTGGTAACGCAGGATTCCGCCCGCGCTCGCCTGTGAGCGAATCAACGGCCCGTGACTCGTTCGCCAGTAGCGCTGCGCCGCCTCTTCGGTCAACTCCGAGCGGCGGCGCAATGGAAAGTAGAGCTTCACGATGCTGTTGCGGTCGCGCGCAACGATGTTCTCCGGTGTCGGATTGACCTGCGGATATTCGTGCGCGAACCACAGCGGCGAATTCGGCAGGTCGATGAACCGCCGTTCGTCCTCGAGCATCGCGAGGCCCGCCGCCTGGCCGGCCTCCGTCGCAAGCACGCTGACGAGCGCCTCTTCGGAATCCCACCACAGCTCAGCGACGCCATCGTAAGGCGCCTCCATGCCGCCGCGCTGCTTCGCCATCCGGTCGTTGATCTCGTCGTCGAGGCGGTGCACCTGGATGTATCGCAACGCGCCGATCCGCTGCGCGTGACTCGCCACCAGGGGGCCGTGTTCTTCGCGCCAGTACCGCTGAAACTCGGCCAACGACAAGGCGGGCTTGCGCCGCAGCAGGAATATCAAACGAATCATGATTCTGGTCCCCTCGCGAGCATTCGATCGAACGATCCTCAGGCCGCGAGGATAGCCGATTGTATGTAAGGCGGTGCCCTTCGGCTTGATCCGCGATCTGGATTGCCCAAGACTCCACTGCGTCCTTCGGGCCCCGATGAGCCAGTCCATGCCAACCCGCCAAGTCGTGCTGATCCGCATACTGGTCGTCGCACTGGCAGTGTTCCTTGCGCTTGCGACATGGCGGCCCGAGTGGTCTCAGGCCAACATCGTCGCGCTGGTCATCTTCTCGATCATGTTGGTCGTGTTCGCTTTTCTGAGTCTGGCTGTTCGCATCGGTGAATCCGTCGACGGTCATCGCGGCCTGCCGAGATCGTTCTGGGTCGTGTTCGCATCGCTGATCGGCGCGTTCGGTCTGGCGATGCTGCTCGCGATCCTCGGCCTGCCGTGGCTCGGCTATGCCGGTTTCGCGCTGATGCTCGGGGAGTGGGCATGGTGGGTGATACCGATACTGGCCGCGGGCTTGTATCCAACGATGCAGAGCCACTTACGTTGATTCGCGCCGAATCAGGAGGTCGACATGGCAAAACTCTATCGCGTCATCCTTCCCGTCTCAGACATCGAAGCGGCCGCTCGTTTTTACGGAGCGATCCTCTCAATGCCGGGTAAGCGCGTCTCGGAGGGGCGCCACTACTTCGATTGCGAGGGCACGATTCTCGCGTGCTACGACCCCATCGCCGACGGCGACAAGCATCAAGCCACTCCGAACCCGGACCACATCTACATCGCCGTCGACGATATCGACGATGCCTATGCGAAATGCAAAGCCGCCAACGCGCAGTTCATGCCCGGCAAGACGAGCGGCACGCCGCTCGGCGAGATCGCAAAACGGCCGTGGGGAGAGTTGTCGTTCTATCTGCACGATCCGTTCGGCAATCCCATGTGCTTCGTCGAACGCTCGACGGTGTTTACCGGTTGATCGAACGAATGGAACCAACGAAGCAGGCCGGGGGCGAAGATGGACTTCTTCACGCCCTGCGCAGCGCCGATTGGGCAGCGGAATTACTCAATTCGGAGCGCGTCGATCGCGCGCGCATCGAGCGCGTTCACGCATCGACGCGCTCAAGCACGACTCAACGAGGTAGCTTTCATGTGCAGGAATATCAGAACGCTGTTCAATTTCGATCCACCCGTCACCGACGAAGAAATTCAAGCAGCCGCGTTGCAGTTCGTCCGCAAGGTGAGCGGTTTCAACAAACCATCGAAGGCAAACGAAGCGGCGTTTCTGTTTTCTGTCGATGAAATCGCCCGTATTTCGAGCAATCTGTTGCAGTCGCTGGAGACGAACGCACCGCCGAAGAATCGCGCCGAAGAAATTGCACGCGCGCGTGTCCGCGCCGAGAAGCGATTCGCGACACCGCGCTCTGCATCGGGCCCGGGCGGTTGAGCGGACCGACGCCCGAATTCACACCGGCACGTATACTGTCGCGCATCAGGAGTGACGCCGATGTCGAATACCGAGAGTTGTACCGAAATCTCCGGGCGAGTGGCGCCGATCGTCGATCGCAATCGCTGCGAGGGCAAAGAAGACTGCGTGCGGGTGTGCCCATTCAACGTATTCGAGATCGGCACTCTAACCGCGCAGCAACGCAAAGAACTGACATTGGTCGGACGCCTCAAAGCGTGGGCGCACGGCGGTAAGCAGGCATTCGTCGTCAATCCGCGCGACTGCCACGCGTGTCAGCTGTGCGTCGATGCATGCCCGGAACATGCGCTGCGGCTGGCGCCGCTCACGGGGCCAGGTCAGTGACCGGGAAGGCCCTCGCGACGATCGATCTCGCGCCGGAACATCTGATCGAACTTCGCGCCGCAAAGGAATCGTTAGAGAGTCCGAGGTTCGCGGTTCAAGCGGTGAATTTTATCGGCGTGCCGATCGAGCAAGGCATCAGTCACCTCCCTGCCAACTGGCGCGAGAAGATCCTCGCGATCACCCACGCGGCGCTCGAGAAGGCCGCAGAGATTGCGTTGTGGAGCGTCGACCCGTCCGGACCGCGTTCCGCGAGCGACCTGCTGCACAAACTCGCCGTCACGGGTGTGGGCGCAGCCGGCGGCGCATTCGGCGTTTCGGCGCTCGCATTGGAGCTGCCTCTGTCCACAACGGTGATGCTGCGCTCGATTGCCGACATCGCCAGGTCCGAGGGCGAAGACCTGAGCGCGCCGGATGCGAAGCTCGCTTGCCTTGCAGTGTTCGCGTTGGGCGGCCGCGCGGCGTCAGACGATGCATCCGAGTCCGCGTACTACATCGCGCGTATCAGTCTCGCAAACGCGGTAAGCGAGGCTGCACATCACCTGATGTCGAAGCACGCAGTCAAAGGAGTCGCGCCACCGTTGCTGAATCTGATTCAAAGAGTCGCGGCGCGTTTCAGCCTGCAGGTTTCCGAAAAAGCCGCAGCTCAAGCAGTTCCGATCATCGGCGCAGCGGGTGGCGCCATCCTGAACTGGCTCTTCATCAGCCACTACCAGCAGATGGCGAAGGGCCACTTCACGATCCGTCGCCTGGAGCGGCTCTACCCGCCACAACTCATCGAGTCCCGTTACCGGGAACTCTGATCGTCACCCAGGAGCGCCATCAAAATGGATCAACTCGAATTCACCGTGGAGCGCATCGACGAGTCGTCGAATGCAGTGATCGTCAACCTGTTCGAGTACTACCTGCACGACATGGCGGAGTGGTTTCTTTTCGACACAGCCGACGACGGCCAGTACTCGTACGACATGTCGCCGCATTGGAAGCGCGGCGACGAAGTGTATTTGTTGCGTTGCGCTGGAAAGCTCGCCGGCTTCGCACTCGTCACGTCCGCTAAGCCCTGGCTCAACGGCAGCGACGGGTACGACGTCGAAGAGTTCTTCGTCATCCGTCGTTACCGGCACACCGGCGCCGGCGACGCACTTGCAAAAGCGATCTGGGCGATGCACCCCGGACAATGGCTAGTCCGCGTCTACGAAGGCAACGTTCCGGCGATTCCGTTCTGGCGCAAGATCATCTCTCGCTACGCGAACGACCGACAGATCGAAGAGCGGCGCATCGTCAACGGCAAAGCGTGGTCGTTCTTTCATTTCAAGAGCGGTACCGCATGACGCATGACCTTCGGTCCGTGGATCGGGTGTTGTTCGTATGTACCGGCAACATCTTTCGCAGCCTGACCGCTGAATACGCGCTGCGCGCGGCGTTGCGCAGCGTGGGTCGCAGCGTTGTCGTCGAATCGGCCGGTACAGAGGATTTCCCGCACATCGTGAAACCGGTCGTCAGCAAATACCTGCGCACGAAAGGATTCGACGTAACCGCCCACCGGCGCCGCACCTTGACGACGCCGATGCTCGATACATCGGATCTGGTGATCGCGATGAGCACGGAACACGTGATCACGCTGCGCGATCAGTTCAACTACACGACGGCACCGCTATTCACCACCACGTGCGGCCTCGACGATGAACCGCTGCCCGACGTCGATGAAGCGATCGCCGATCACACGACGAATCCGCGCGCCGTCGAGGCGCACGTTCGGGCGATCATCGATCGCATCCTCGAACTAACGCCGCGGCTCGCGGACAGGCTTACCATGCCGCTCACACCCACCTCCCTCCGAGGCCCGCAATGATCTACGAAGTCCGCAACTACTACTTCGAACCGAGCCAGTTGGAAGCCTACAAGCTGTGGGCGAAGCACAAAGCGATGGCGTATCTAAAACGCAAATTCAACGTGCTTGGATTCTGGGCGAGCAACGAACTGAAGGCCGACGTCACCGGTCGCCCAATGGACGAACTCGGCTCGTCTAACATCACGTGGATCATCGGTTGGGAAGACATCTCCGGCCGCAAAGCGACGCTCGATGCGGCGTTCGCCACGCCGGAATGGCAGGCAATCTTCAAAGACGTCCCCGGCGGGATGGCCAGCTACCTGCGCATCGAGTGCAAGTTCATGGACTCGCTGATGTGAAACACGCCGGCGCCGGCACGCTCGCACTGCTCGGTGATTTGCTGGTCGAAGTGCGCAAGCGCCCACTGTTGCGGGAGAAATCGCCGGGGTCGTTCTACGTCAAGTCGAAAGGCTACCTGCATTTCCACGAGGATGCGGCGGGGATATTCGCCGACGTGAAACTCGACTTCGTGGAGTTCACGCGCATGCGGGCAACCACCGCAAAGGAACAGAAGACGCTGCTGGCGAAAATCGACAAGTCGCTCGCGGTCCTGTCGTGACGGAACCTTTGTCCTGACGGAACCCCTTTTTTAACGGAACCAATGTGGCGCGCATCCGGAGTTTCCCGCCGATCGAAGGCGCATCCGCCCACACGCTGATCCTCGGCACCATGCCCGGCGCGGCCTCGCTAACGGCGCGACAGTACTACG